>NZ_CP192056.1:6300000-6476002 GCF_050942215.1 Sphaerimonospora sp. CA-214678 | reverse complement strand
GGCCCGGCCACTCCTCCCGTTACGCGGTCTCCGCTCGTCCGCCACGATCCCAGACGCCCCGTCCGGGGTTCACCGTCGCCCCCCGGTGCGGGATCCACATCTGATCCACATGATGTGCACGGTCCCGCACATTCTGCCCAGGCGTATCCATAGTGATAGAGGGAACGGCCGGAGGGCCGACAGTATCGGTGAGCGCGACCCGCGTTCAAGACGTTGTCCACAGCCTAACGGGCCGAGGTTGCTGCCGTAGTCGGTTGTTCTTTCCCGTTCCTCCCGCTGTGAGGGACGCGGTTCGCGGCCCACCGCGAGGCGAGCGGAAGGCGATGTGACAGGGGGAAACGGGGCGGGCGACACGGGCCGGCTGCGGCCGACTTGACAGTGTCTGGTTTGACCTGGCAGGAGGTCGGCCCGTAACGTATTCCGGTCGGCTAATCACGCGACGGCTTTTTCGCATGCCCACGCACCTGACGAGCCGCAACCCTGGAATGTAGCGCGTCCGCGGGACCTCCGCGGACGTAACCGAAGCCTGGAGCCCACCCGTGAGCAAGCGTACTTACCAGCCGAACAACCGTCGCCGCGCGAAGACCCACGGCTTCCGGCTGCGCATGCGCACCCGGGCCGGCCGTGCGATTCTGGCCGCCCGTCGCCGCAAGGGCCGCGCCGAGCTGGCGGTCTGACGAAGCGACGCCGCCCGCCGATCCCGGAAGCCGAACACGGTCCGGGATCGACGGGCGGCAGCCGTACATAGGGGAAGTCCTGGTGCTGCCGTCCGCGTCGCGGATGCGACGGGGTGACGAGTTCGCCGACGCGATCCGCCGGGGGCGACGCGCCGGTCGTCCCACGCTGGTCGCGCATCTGCGGACGCGCGAGGTCGACATGCCACCGCTGGTGGGCTTCGTCGTGAGTAAGGCGGTCGGTGGCGCCGTGGTCAGAAATCGGGTCCGGCGCAGGCTGAGACACCTCATGCGGGCCCGCCTGAAGGCGATCCCGCGGGGTAGCCTGCTTGTGGTACGGGCCAATCCACCGGCCGCGTCCGCGCGAAGCGAGCATCTGGCCGCCGAACTCGACGTCGTGCTGGATCGTTTACTCCGGCGGCGTGGGTCGGAATCGCGGACCCTGACGGATGGACGATCATGATAGCGGAGCACCCTATCCCGGCGCGGGGCGTCGCGCCGGATGAGGCAGAGCGGCCTGCCGGTCCGATCGCCCGCGTGCTGCTCGCCCTGATCAAATTCTACCGGGCCTTCATCAGCCCGGTTCTCGGGCCGCGCTGCCGGTTCGAGCCGTCCTGCAGCGCGTACGGCATGGAGGCGATCGCCGTACACGGTGCGGTACGCGGGCTATGGCTGACCGTCAGGCGGATCGGGCGGTGTCATCCGTTCCATCCTGGCGGTTTCGATCCGGTGCCCCCACGCCGAGTCCGGTCTCACGACGAAACGCAAGGGAGCTAGCTCGGTGGAGCTGCCATTCCTCAACTGGCTGTATACGGCAGTGGCCTGGGTGATCACCCATATCCACGCGGGTTACAGCTTCTTCATCCCCTCCGACAGCGGACTGAACTGGGCGCTGACCATCATCACACTGACCGTGCTGATGCGTCTGATGATCTTCCCGCTGTTCATGAAGCAGATGCGCTCCTCGCGGAAGATGCAGGAGCTCGCGCCCAAGGTCCAGGAACTGCGCAAGCGGTACAAGAGCGACAAGCAACGCATGAACCAGGAGGTCATGCGCCTGTACCAGGAGGCGGGGGCCAACCCGCTGGGCGGCTGTCTGCCCGTCGTCGCGCAGTTCCCGATCTTCATCTCGATGTTCACCGTGCTGCGGGCCATCGCCGAGGACCGCGCCGTGTACGGGATGACCCAGGAACTCGTGACGAGCATGCGTGCCGCGCACGTCTTCGGCGCTCCCCTGCCGGCGACCTTCTTCACCAGCGCGGTCGACATCGAGGCCCTGGACGCCGATCCGATCGTGACGAAGATCGTGCTGGCCGTCTTCGTGGCCATCAGCTCATGCACCACCTTCCTCACCGTCCGGCAGAGCGTGCGGCGCTCGATGGCCCAGATGCCGGACAACCCGATGGCGCAGCAGCAGAAGATCCTCATGTACGTCTCGCCGCTGTTCGCCATCTTCAGCCTGAACTTCCAGCTCGGTCTGATCCTCTACTGGGTGACCACCAACCTGTGGACGCTCGGCCAGCAGCACTGGTTCTACGCGCGTCACCCGATGCCGGTGGTGGACGAGAAGGGCAACATCACCACCCCGGAGCCGAGTCACGGCATCTTCGGCAAGCTGCTGGGCAAGCCCAAGGCCGAGACCCCGGAGCCCGCCCCCGAGCCGAAGATCATCCGCCAGCAGCCGACGCGGCAGCCTCGCAGCAAGCGCACCGGCAGCAAGAAGTCGTAGGAGAAGGAGAGTCCGGACGTGACCGAAGCTGAGGAAGCCGTCAAGCCTGCTCCCGACATCGACGCCCTCGAACAGGAGGGTGAGATCGCGGCCGACTACCTCGAGGGGCTGCTCGACATCGCCGACATGGACGGCGACATCGACATGGACGTCGAGGGCGACCGCGCGGTGGTCTCGATCGTCGGGGTCAAGGGAACCGAGCTCATCGGCCCGGACGGTGAGGTGCTGGAGGCGCTGCAGGAGCTGACCCGGCTCGCCGTGCACCGCCGTACGGGTGAGCGGTCCAGGCTCATGCTCGACGTGGGTGGATTCCGTGAGCGCCGCCGCGCCGAGCTGACGAAGATCGGAAATGCCGCGGCCGGGGACGTGAAACGCACCGGGGAGCCCAAGGCACTGGAGCCGATGACGCCGTTCGAGCGCAAGGTCGTGCACGACGCCGTCGCTGCCGCCGGCCTGCGCAGCGAGTCCGAGGGCGAGGAGCCCAACCGGTTCGTGGTCGTCCTCCCCGTCTAGACCGCGTCTCCTGCACCACCCCCGGCACGCACAACTTCGCACCCACGGAAAGCCGCCGGTCCACTCCAACGGACCGGCGGCTTTCCTCATCCTGTACGTCCACACGCATCGGCAGGTAGGGGACCACTACCCTTGGCCGAGAGCGTTTCTGAATGAGTTGAGTGATGACGGAGAGCAACGAGCTGTCTGGGCCACCCGAGCTGCCCCAACCGCATGAGCCGGCTCCACTGCCGGAGCCACCTGAGGTGGCCCGGGTGGTCTTTCCCGGTGAGGCGATGGAGCGGGCGCGGACGTTCGCCGAGATCCTGGCCGGGCCGGGCGTGGTCCGCGGACTGCTTGGCCCGCGTGAGGTGCCCCGGATCTGGGACCGGCACCTGCTGAACTGTGCGGTCGTGGCAGAGGCCGTTCCTCCCGATGCGGCGTTGGTCGACATCGGGTCCGGCGCCGGACTGCCCGGTCTGGTCCTGGCGATCGTCCGGCCCGATGTGCGGGTGACGCTGCTTGAGCCGCTGCTGCGCCGCACCACCTTCCTGTCCGAGTGCGTCGAGGCACTGCGACTCGACAACGTCGAGGTGCTTCGCGGCCGGGCCGAGGAGCTGGCGCGCAAGCGGGTCTTCGATGTGGCGACCGCACGGGCCGTGGCCCCACTCGACCGTTTACTCGCCTGGTCGATGCCGCTGCTCCGCGAAGGCGGGGAACTGCTGGCGATGAAGGGGGAACGGGCCGCCGAGGAGATCGAGGCGGCGAAATCGCAGGTGAAATCCTCTGGGGCCAGATCGGTCGAGCTTGTTACGGTGGGGCGCGGTAGGGTCGATCCGCCGGCCACACTCGTCCGCGTGGTCGCCGGACGATCCCCGGTTGCGGGTGGTCGGCGGCGACGGAAGAGGTGAGCGTCGTGCCGGGTCTGGTGTCGTCCGAAGTGACGTCCGGAGTGACGGCCGGTCTGGGTTGGCCGGAGAGTCCTCTCGCCCTACCCTGGGAGATCGCGACAACAGGTCGTCCGTCGGGCGTCGGTTGGCCGGGTCGCGCTGCTTCACCGGTCGAAAGGACGACATATGTGTCCCAGACCCCCCTTGGTTCTGACGATTCGCCGCTGGTACGAGAGGCTCTGAGTTCTGTGGTTTCACGTGAAACAGCCGCATCCCCGCAGGCGGCTGCGCCTTCCGTCGGTTACTCGACACGCAGGGAAGGGGAGTGGCCGCGGCCGCCCAGGTGCCGGGTGATGACCGTGGCCAACCAGAAAGGCGGAGTGGGCAAGACCACCACCGCCGTGAACTTGGCCGCGGCCCTGTCCATGCACGGACAGCGTGTACTTGTGGTCGACCTTGACCCGCAGGGCAACGCCTCCACGGCGTTGGCCACCGAGCATCGTGCCGGGATGCCGTCGGTCTACCAGGTGCTCGTCGACGACCTGCCGCTGTCCGAGATCGTCAAGCCGGTTCCCGAGATGCCGAACCTCTTCTGCGCGCCGGCGACCCTCGATCTGGCCGGTGCGGAGATCGAGCTGGTGCCGATGGTGGGGCGGGAGACCCGGCTGAAGCGAGCGCTCGGTGCGTTCGACGCCATGGAGCTCGACTACATCCTCATCGACTGCCCTCCCTCCCTCGGGCTGCTCACCGTGAACGCGATGGCGGCGGCGCAGGAGGTGCTCATCCCCATCCAGTGCGAGTACTACGCCCTGGAAGGGCTCAGCCAGCTGCTGAAGAACGTCGAGCTGGTGCGGGCTCATCTGAATCCGACGCTGGCGGTCTCGACGATCCTGCTGACGATGTACGACGGGCGCACGAGGCTCGCGGCTCAGGTGGCCGATGAGGTGCGATCGCACTTCGGCGACACCGTGCTCAGCTCGGTCATTCCGAGGAGCGTCCGCGTCTCGGAGGCGCCCAGCTATGGTCAGTCGGTCGTGACCTACGATCCGGGCTCCAGCGGCGCCATGGCGTACAGCGACGCGGCAAGGGAGATCGCCTACCGCGCCGCGGCTCTGGCCGAGGCGTAGAGCATCGGTCGGGCATCGTCACCGCCGCCACGGCTTCGGTCCCTTCACACAGGTGAATTTCTCGCGGGCCGCGGAGATTCCTTCGAGGGTCCGGTCGCTGCGCCGGGAGGAAGCTCCGGTCCGCTGCGAAGCCCGCTTTCGCGGGTCTTCGTGTGCGGTCCTCGCTCCCTCCCGCTCCGCTCCCTCCCGCTCCGCTCCGCTCCCTCCCGCTCCGCTCCCTCCCGCTCCGCTCCCTCCCTCCCTCCCTCCCTCCGTATGGCGGTTACCTGACCGGCTCTCCGGTGGATCGCTACCGTCAGGGTCTGCCCGAAGGCGCGTCTGTACGCAACGCAGTCGAAGAGGCGCAGGTCAGAGCGGCGCATCGCAAGGCGGAGGAGGAGCCCGTAGCGGGGCCCGATCCCTCCGTTCACGTGAGTTTCTCGCGGGCCGCGGAGATTCCTGCGAGGGTCCGGTCGCTGCGCCGGGAGGAAGCTCCGGTCCGCTGCGAAGCCCGCTTTCGCGGGTCTTCGTGTGCGGTCCTCGCTCCCTCCCTGCCTCCGGGTGAACGCCAGCGGTGGACAAGCGCACCATCATCCGGCGGTCGTCGTCACGGTAACCAGTCACGGGACACCTCCTGACCGGTGCCGCCGGGCTGTTTCACGTGAAACGAGGAGCCGGAGCGTCCCGCTGTGGTCGCGATGCCCATGAAGGAGCTTCCGCAGCGGTAACCTCTCCTGGTGTGCGTGGAGTGCCCGGTGTTCCAGCCAAGAATTGGGACGCTGGGCACCGCCTTCTGTGCGGATGTCGCGGATGTATCGCGGGTGGGTAAGGGAGCAGCGGTGAGTCAGCAACGTCGGGGACTGGGCAAGGGACTTGGGGCTCTCATCCCCACGGCGCCGATCATCGATCCGGAGGCGCCGGCGAGCGCACCGAGTGTCCCCTCAGCGAGAACCGCGGATTCGGGCCTGAAGCCGGTCGAAGGGGCGTACTTCCAGGAGATCCCGATCACCGCGATCTCCCCCAACCCGCGCCAGCCCCGCGATGTATTCGACGATGAGCGCCTGGAGGAGTTGGCCTCGTCGATCAAGGAGGTCGGCCTGCTCCAGCCGGTGGTCGTCAGAGCCACGGGGGCAGACGGCGGCTTCGAGCTCATCATGGGAGAGCGGCGGTGGCGGGCCTCCAAGCTGGCCGGGCTCGATCGGGTGCCGGCCATCGTACGGAGCACTCAGGACGATGAGATGCTGCGCGAGGCGCTCATCGAGAACCTCCAGCGCGAGCAGCTCAACGCGCTGGAGGAGGCGGCGGCCTACCGGCAGCTCCTCGACGACTTCGGCGCTACCCATGAGGTGCTCGCCAAGAAGGTCGGCAGGTCTCGGTCGCACATCACCAACACACTGCGCCTGCTCAACCTCCCATCCAACGTCCAGCTCCGTCTCGCGGCCGGCACCATCAGCGCGGGGCACGCACGGGCGCTGCTTACGCTCGACGATCCGGCGGCGATGGACCGGCTCGCGAGCCGGATCGTCGCGGAGGGACTGTCCGTCCGGACCGTCGAGGAGATCGTGGCGCTGGGCGAGGCGACGGCCGGACCGGCGCCTCGCAAGCCTCGGGCGAAGCAGCCGGTCGCACCCGCCCTGCGGACGCTCGCCGACCGCCTGTCGGATCACTTCGAGACGCGGGTGAAGGTCGATCTCGGCCGCCGCAAGGGTCGGATCGTGGTGGAGTTCTCCACCATCGACGATCTGGAGCGCATCATCGACACGATGGCCCCCGAGGCCGCGAACGCGATGCGCGACCTCTCCGACGAATAGCCGAACCTGCACCGTCCGCGTCGTTCCCTGACGACGAAGACCGGCCACGGTTCGCCGGGCACCACGCCAGATCGTGTTCCTAAGTCGTGTTCTGCTGCGCGTGCCCCAGATGGCGCCTGCTCCACCCCGCGGAGATTCGTCGCAGGCTCGAGGTCTTCGCGGGGCCTTGGACGCCGCCGTTCTCACCCCGCCCGCGGAATGCCCTCACCGGCTCGAAACCTCGGTGTGGCCGGGGAAATCTCAACAGCGATTACGCGGCCAAGCTGGAAAGCCGCCCGTAGGCTCCGCTACGGGCTCCTCGGCCCTGTGGTGCATCCATCTGGGTCTACACGCGCGATGGACAGCGCCTCGAAACGCTCCCTGATACGCGAGCTGTTTCACGTGAAACACGGCGGTCACACGCGGGGGCAGATGCCCGCGAAAGGAAGAGGCGATGTCGACCGCCCGTTCTCGTGGCGACCGGACTGGACGCTCGACCTGCCGAGCGGTTGGACGGGCTCGGAGTGGCCGGCGGCACGGTGCGCCCTCCGGTGCGGACGCGATCCGCCATCGCCGTACCCGGCACGGCGCCCTTCGGCTCAGATCTCTCGGCGTCCGGCGTTTCACGTGAAACAGCGGGCGGGCCGGCCGAGAACAGCGGGCGTGTCAGCCGCGTCGGACGGCGATCTCCAGGAGGCCGCGGCAGAGGGCGCCGAGATCGCGTCCGGCCGCCTCGGCGGCCATCGGCAGGAGCGACGTCTCGGTCATGCCGGGCGCCACGTTCACCTCAAGGAAGTACGGCCGGCCGGTGGTGTCGACGATGAGGTCGGTGCGGGAGATGTCGCGCAGTCCGAGCGCCGTATGCGCGGTGACCGCCATGGCGGCGCAGGCCTCGGTCTCCTCCTCCGTCAGCCGGGCGGGTGCGAAGAACTCGGTGTGGCCCGCTGTGTAGCGTGCGGCGTAGTCGTAGACGCCGCGGTCCGGCACTATCTCCACCGGTGGCAGGGCGACGGGTCCGTCGCCCAGGTCCACGACGGAGACGGCCACCTCGACGCCCTGGACGTACTTCTCGATGAGTGCGGTGTCTCCGTACGCGAAACAGCCGACCATGGCGGCGGGAAGTTCCTCGGAGCCGCGCACGATGGACGCACCGAGAGCCGATCCGCCTCGCGAGGGCTTGACGAAGAGCGGCAGCCCGAGGCGGTCGACGATCCGCCCGAGCACGGCCGACGCGCCCAGGTCGTGGAAGGTCTCCTTGGGCAGCGCGACCGAGGCGGGGGTGTTCAGGCCCCACGAGGCGACGACCGCCTTGGCGGTGGGCTTGTCGAACGCGATGTGGCAGGCGTCCGGGGTCGCACCAACGTAGGGTACGCCGAGGAGTTCCAACACGGTCCGGATGGCCCCGTCCTCCCCCGCGCCGCCGTGCAGGGTGACGAAAGCGGCGTCCGGCGGGTCGGCCAGCACGGCGGGCACGAGGGCGGCGTCGGTGTCGCGAGTCTCCACGTCCACCCCCGTGGCGCGGAGCGCCTCGGCCACGCGGCGGCCGGAACGGATCGAGACCTCGCGCTCGTAGGAGAGCCCACCGGCGAGGATGAGCACGTGTCCGAGATCGCTCGTGCTCCGGCCTCCGTCCGGAGCGGCGGGGCGCGGACGCGTGGAGACGGCATACGGAATCATCGTCGACTCGCTCACCAGGAGCCCTTTCTCACTGCTGGGTCGGGTACGGTCAGCCTCAACAGGCTAGTGCCCCTCCCGCCAATCTTCCGCCCCCGTCGTTTCGCCCGGGGGCGGCGCCTGCTCCACCCCCCACGAAGGTTCCTCGCGGGCTCGACATCTCCGCGGGGGCCCGGACGGAGGAGCCGATGACAGTGCCGTCGGCTCCCCAGCCTGAAGACGCACCACCCCGGACACCGCGCCGTCCGGTCGAGCCTTGACGGTCGCGGCGTCGGTGCGCCTGGAGCGGCGGGCGCCGTACCCGATCCCGGTCTCAGGCGAGGTCGGGGCCGGGCGTGTCGACGCCCGTGCGCGAGGTAATCGCTCCGGTGCCGAACGTGTCCCGCAGACGCAGTTCCTGTTCGATCACACCGGCGAGACGACGTACGCCCTCCCGGATGCGATCGGGCTGCGGATAGCAGTACGACAGACGCATGTGCCGCGCGCCGCCGCCGTCCGCGTAGAAGCCCGTCCCGGGCACGAAAGCGACCCGCTCGGCGATCGCCCGCGGCAGCAGCGCCTTCGAGTCGAGGCCTTCGGGAAGGGTCATCCATACGAAGAACCCGCCACCGGGGCGGGTCCACGAACAGCCGGGCGGCATGAGCATCTCGAGCGAGCCGAGGAGCGCGTCGCGCCGCTCGCGATAGAGCTCGCGGAACGTTTTGATCTGCTCCCGCCAGGGCTGGGTGGCCAGATACTGCCCGACCGCGAGCTGGGTGAAGGTCGAGTGCGACAGCACGGCGGACTCCATGGCCAGGACCAGTTTCTCGCGTACCGCGTGCGGAGCGAGCGCCCAGCCCACCCGGAAGCCGGGGGCGAGGGTCTTGGAGAACGAGCCGAGGTACACCACGCCGTCGGCGTCGTCCGCCCGCATCGCGCGCAGCGGTTCCCCGTCGAAACCGAGGAGTCCGTACGGATTGTCCTCCACGACGAGCACGCCGGCCCGCCGGCAGATCTCCAGAACCTGGCGGCGGCGCACCTCGTTGAGCGTGACGCCCGCCGGGTTCTGGTAGGTGGGGATCGTGTAGAGGAACTTGATGCGGTTCCCGGCGGCCTGCAGTGCGTAGATGGTCTGCGCGAGGGTCTCTGGGACGAGGCCCTGGTCGTCCATCGAGACGTGGACCACCTTGGCCTGGTATGCGCTGAACGTGCCGAGCGCGCCGACGTACGACGGCCCCTCGGCCAGCACCACGTCGCCCGGGTCGATGAAGATGCGGGTGATCAGGTCGAGGGCCTGCTGCGAGCCGACCGTGACGACCACGTCGTCGGGGCCGGCCTCGATGCCCTCCAGCCGCATGACCTCGCAGATCTGCTCGCGCAGTCCCGGGTCGCCCTGGCCGCCGCCGTACTGCAGGGCGACGGCGCCCCGCTTGGAGACCAGATCGGCGACCAGATCGCCGACCAGGTCGAGGGGAAGGGCCGTGACGTACGGCATGCCGCCGGCGAGCGAGACCACCTCGGGCCGCGAAGCGACGGCGAAAAGAGCTCGGACCTCGGAGGCGACCATCCCGGCTGCCCGGGCGGCGTACCGATCGACATAGGCGTCAATGCGCGACCCGTGGGGCGCGTTCGTCTGACCGCGATCAAGCTCTTGATCCACGGTCCACCTCCGATCACATAGCCGAGAAATCCAGATTACGGTAGCGCGGCACGCCGATAACAACAGGGTATTGACGGTTAACGGCTCCTCTGGTGGCCCTCCTGTGCCACTGATGTGCGGAGTTCCCATCCTCGCGTTCGGCATTCGCCCCTTCGGAAAAGGGAACGTACGGAACACGGACACAGGGGGCGATCGCGTCGGCTCCCCGCCCGGACCCGATCGCTGGGTTACGATGCGAGCTGGAGACGCCGTGTTCGTGCGCTTTTCCGGCAAGACTCCTGGGCGGGGATTGGGGCTTCACGTGTCGCGTCGGCTGGTCAACGTCACTCTCGACAATCTCGATGATCTGCCCCGCCGGTGCAGGCGCTGCGTGTTCTGGGAGCTCGACCCGGTGAGCGGCGAGCGCGCGACGGAGGTCGGCGACTCGGCCCTGGAGAAAGAGGCGTGGATTTCCGCGACCCTGCTGGAGTGGGGGAGCTGCGGGAAAATCGCTTATGTGGACGGGGTGGCCGCCGGCTTCGTGCTCTATGCCCCGCCGCTCTACGTGCCGCGCTCGGTGGCGTTCCCGACCTCGCCGGTGAGCTCGGACGCCGTGCTGCTGATGACGGCGCACATCATTCCCGAGTTCTCCGGCGGCGGGCTCGGCCGGATGCTGGTCCAGGGGGTCGCCAAGGATCTCATCCGCCGCGGCGTGCGCGCGATCGAGGCCTTCGGCGATCTGAAGTGGGAGCAGCCGGGCTGCGTGCTGCCCGCCGAATACCTGCTGTCAGTGGGGTTCAAGACCGTACGGCCCCACCTGCGCTTCCCCCGGCTGCGCCTGGAGCTCAAGACGGCCGTCTCCTGGCGTGAGGACGTCGAGGTGGCCCTGGAGAGGCTGCTGGGATCGATGTCGCCGGAGCGGGCCCTGCGGCCGGTCTGAGGCGCTCTCAGCCCCCTGCCCCGCCTGCTGTCACGTCTCGTGGGTCGTGGCGGTCGGCGTCCGGCCACCTGACCCCCTGGAGTGGCCGTGACGCTCGGCCACGTGGGCTCGGCGCCCGTCCCGCGCCGCGCCTCCTGACCGTGGGCCGCGGCACGTGGCCCACGCGGACTCGGGCGGAAACGACGAAGCCCCCCTTACCGGCGGTACGGTGCCGTCGGCGAGAGGGGGCTTCCAGATGTCGCCGCGGTAAACGCGGCGCGTCGGCAGCGGACTCCCGTCAGAGGACGTCTTCGAGATCGCGGAGCAGCATCGCCTTCGGCTTGGCGCCGATGATCTGCTTCACGACCTCCCCGCCCTTGTAGACGTTCATCGTCGGGATCTGCAGCACGTTGTAGTCGCGCTGCGTCCGCGGGTTCTCGTCGATGTTCAGCTTGACGATCGTCAGCTTCTCCGCATGCTCCGTCGCGATCTCCTCCAGGATGGGGGCGAGCTGGCGGCAGGGGCCGCACCACTCGGCCCAGAAATCGACGAGGACGGGCTTGTCGTTCTTGAGGACCTCCGCCTCGAAGGTGGCGTCGGTCACGCTCTTGATGGCGCCCAAGGTAACTCTCCTTGATGTGTGTGGTGGGTTCCAACCGCAGGGATCGCCCCCGCATTCCCGGTCGGCTCTGCCGTACGGCGAGGCGGACAGGCGGGTCAGCTCCGCGCGGCGAGCCAGCGCTCGGCGTCGAGGGCGGCGGCGCAGCCCGTCCCGGCGGCGGTGATCGCCTGCCGGTAGGTGTGGTCCACCACGTCGCCGGCCGCGAACACTCCGTCGATGTCGGTCCGGGTGCTGGGCGAGTCCACGGCGATGTACCCCTGGTCGTCGAGCGAGACCTGGCCCTTGACGAGCTCCGTACGCGGATCGTGGCCGATGGCGATGAAGATACCCGCCACGGCCAGCTCGGTCTCCTCGCCGGTCTTCAGGTTCTTCACGCGGACTCCGGAGACCCGGTCCTCGCCCAGGACGTCGACGACCTCGCTGTCCCAGAGGAAGCGGATCTTCTCGTCGGCGAACGCGCGGTCCTGCATGATCTTGCTGGCGCGCAGCGTGTCGCGCCGGTGGATGATGGTCACCGACCGGGCGAAGCGGGTGAGGAAGGTCGCCTCCTCCATCGCGGTGTCGCCACCGCCGACGACCACGATGTCCTGGTCGCGGAAGAAGAAGCCGTCACAGGTGGCGCACCAGGAGACGCCGCGTCCGGACAGGCGCTTCTCGTTGGTCAGGCCGAGCTCGCGGTAGCCCGACCCGGTGGCCAGGATCACGGTCTTCGCGTGGAAGGTGTCGGTGTAGGTCTTCACCACCTTGGGATCGGCCGTGAGGTCGACCTCGATCACGTCGTCGGGCACCAGCTCGGCCCCGAACCGCTCCGCCTGCTTGCGGAAGTTGTCCATCAGGTCGGGCCCCATGATCCCGTCGGGGAAGCCCGGGAAGTTCTCCACGTCTGTGGTGTTCATCAGGGCGCCACCCGCGGTGACGGAACCCTCGAACACGAGCGGCTTGAGATCGGCACGAGCCGCGTAGACGGCGGCCGTGTAACCGGCCGGACCCGACCCGATGATGATCACATTACGGACGTCGCTCAACGGACTCGCCTTCCCGGGATCCTGCACTGTGGTTGCACTCGCGTCAACCGATCCTAGAGCCAGCCGATTCCCGCCTCACAGTCGATCGCCGGAAACGGTGAAGCCCGCCGCGACGTGCGGCGGACTTCACCGGGACGTTCCGTACGGCACGGCCGGCGCGTGGACTCGCGAGTGCGAGATCACCACAGGCGGCTCCGCTGGTCAACGGATATGTCCGCGAGTCACTTCAAGATCAATTAGGGGGTGGGGTCAGCGCCAGGTGGCGAGGCTCTCCGGGCGGAGTTTCCTGCAGTTGTCGTCCACGACGACCACCCGGACCGCGTTGATGTTCTTGTCCTCCCAGAAGGCCATGATCGTGGCCTCGTTGCCGTTGAAGAACGCCTTGTCGACGCCGATGGGCGTACGGTCGAGCTGGTTGGAGAACCGCTTGACGCACGAGTCGAGCCCGTCGTCGCCGCCTCCCGCGCCCGGCCCCACGCCGAAGTAGCCGAGCAGCGGGCCCCGCAACTCCTGGCTCGTGTAGTTGTAGCCGCTCGCGTAGACCGAGTAGACGGCGTGGGCCTGGTGGGCCTTGGTCGGCTCAGTGCTGACCGATTCCTGCGCCACCGTGTTCCGCGCCGGTGCGTCGCCCGCGGTGAGCATGCCGTTCACCAGCGCGGCGGCGCCGGCCACGACGGCGGTGGCCGCGGCGACCGAGACGGGCAACGCCCACAGGCGACGCCGTGAGGCCTTCGCTCGCCTGGCCGGCACGATCGTCCCGTCCTCGGCGACCACGCCCAACGGGACGGGCGTGGGCTCCGTCGATTCCGCCGGAACGGGGTCGGCCCGGAGTGCGTCGGCCCGGAGTGCGTCGGCCCGGAGTGCGTCGGCCCGGAGTGCGTCGGCATGGAGCGGGCTGATGGAGACGGGCGCCGGCACCGGCTCCGGCCGGGTCGGAGCCATTGGGGCCGGGGGCGCCGTCTCCCAAGGCGCGTCCGCCATGAGGCGGTCCCAGTCCGGTGTTTCGGCGGCAAGCGCCCGGTCGATGCGCATGGCGACGCCCAGCGGCATCGCCGGCATCGGAACCGTCGCCAGGAGTTCGCGAACCGACGCCAGGTCGGCCAGGCTTTCCCCACAGGGGTCGCAGACCGCGAGATGCTCGCGGACCCGCCGGGCCGTGGCGTCGTCTAGGAGGCCCTCCGCCAGTTCGGCGAGAACCTCCAGGTCGTAGTGCGTGTCACCCGTCACGAAGTTCTGCTCCCTTCCCGGATGAGACGCGGGACAAGTCAGATCGGTTCCGCAGATGCGCAAGAACCGGGACAAGTTTCGCCCGGCCGCGCGCGCAGCGGCTCTTCACGGTCCCGGCGGGTACGCCGAGCACAGCGGCGGCGTCGTCCACCGAGTAGCCCATCATGTCCACGAGCACCAGGGCCGCCCGCTGGTCGGCGGGCAGCTGTTTGAGCGCCGCGGTGACCTCGAGAGACACGTCGCGCTCGCCGGCCTGGTCGGTCAGCTGGGCGTCCCGCTCGGCCGCCTCGATCAGTTCGTCGTCGGCGACCGGCCGAATCGTCTTGCGGCGCATCCGGTCGAGGCATGCGTTGACCACGATCCGATGCAGCCAGGTGGTGACAGCGGCCTCGCCGCGGAAGCTCTCCGCCTTGCGGTACGCGGAGACGAAGGCGTCCTGTACGGCGTCGGCCGCTTCGTCGGGGTCGCCGAGCGTCCGCAGGGCGACCGCCCACATGCGGTCGCGGTGGCGCTTGACGATCTCACTGAACGCGTGCGGGTCCCCGCCGACGTGGCGGGACAGCAGATCGGCGTCCGACAGCGCCGGTCGGATGACGCGCTCAGCCGTTGGGGGATTTTCCGGTGGGGAATTCACAACGCCCTGCTATGCCGATCCTGGGGAATGAACCGTTACCTCGTAGATGGTGCCACGATACTTGCCCTCATAGGGCGGAAGACGGGTAAACCAGATCAAAACGAACTGACCGGTCGTCGCCTTTTCCGGGGTGAGCGTCACGGTGCCGGAGGTGTCCTCCGCCTTGGCGACCGTCTGCAGCGACGCGAGATCGGCGGCGTCGCCCACCTTCAACTGGACGCTCGCGCCGGGAGAGCCGCCCAGGGAGACCGCCACGTTGGAGATCGGGATCGGCTTGCCCATGTCGAGGATCAGGCCGACCCCCTCCTTGAGCCGGCCGAGGTCGGCGCTGTTGTAGCTCGTCGTGTGCCACTCGGTGGAGGACTTGCCGTCGATGGCGAGCGGGGCGAAATCGGGGTTCTCGATCTTGTCGTCGCCCAGCGGGTCGAACCCGGCCGCGCTCACCGGTTCGACGGCCACCGGCTTGTGCGTGGCGGCCGACTGGGACGGCTCGGCCGAGTGGGTGGTCTGCGGCGTGTTGCCGAGATTCTTGCCCACGGTCCACGCGCCGACGCCGACTGCCGCCATGACCAGCAGGATGATGACGGTGAGCAGGATCTTGCTCGCGGTGCCGGTCGTCTGCTGCTGCCCACCGTTCCAGGCGGGCGCGCCGTTCCAGGCCGGAGCCGCGTTCCAGGAGGGCGTCGGCCCCATCGGCTGGTGCCGGGCCGGGGAGGCGGACATCCCGTCATGCGCCTCTGTACGCCGGTTCAGCGCCGGCGGGGCCGTGGTGACGGGTGGGGGGGCCGGTCGCGGCACGTCGGCGAGGGCCTCGGCCACCTCGGCGGGAGTCGAGAGCGGGGGCTGTCCCCGCTTGGCCTCCTGCAGCAGCGCCCGGCAGGTGATGGCGTCGAGATAGCCGGGCACCCCCGCCGTGACCTGCCGGGGCGTGCAGATCCTGCCGTCGTCGGTCGGGGCCGCGGGCAGGCCGCAGTCTTCCGCACCCGGCCAGTGACCGGTCACCGCGGCGTACAGCAGCCGGCCCAGGCCCACCGCGTCCTCGCGTGCCGCGTCCTCGCCCATGTCCGTTTCGAGGATCGCGGCGTCCACGGCGAGGCCGAGCAGTTTGACCGTGCCGCTCGTGGTCCACATGAGACGGTCGGGAGTGAGATGCAGGTGGGTGAGCCCCGCCTCGTGGGCGTGGGCCAGCGCCTCGGCGGCCTCGGCCACGAGGGCGGCTCCGCGCTCGGGTTCTACGGACCCGTTGGAGAGCAGGTCGAGCAGCGACTCCCCGCTGACCCACTCGCTCACCACATAGGCGGTGCCGTCCTCGTCCGCCGCGTCGAAGACCTGGGTGAGCCTGGGGTCGGTGAGACGGCTCGCCATGCGTGCCGCTGTCACGACCTCGGTGACACGGGTGAACTCCGGCGAGAACGTGTGCACGGCGACCGGCCTGGCAAGGATCTCGTCGATGGCCTTCCAGATGGTCGCGCCGCCTGACTCGCTGACCCGGTCCTCCAGACGGAACCGGTCAGCCAGCAGCGTGCCTGGTTCGACTGTGGACATGCTCATGCGGCCGCCTTGATCCGTGGCCGATCGGCATGCATCAGCCGATGCCGGGTGGTTTCGCCCACGCCTTCCCGCTTCCGCTCGCCGCCCGTAGGTTGATTCCTAGGCAGTCCATGCTAGTAGGGTGCCGGTCCTGCCCGCCTTCCCGATCGGAGACACCGAACGAATCGGACGTCCGGGGCGTCTTCGATCTGCCGATCACGTTTGAGGACTCCTAGCGTCCTACCCGGCTCGTCACAAGTCCAATGATGGAACCGACCTCGGGCACCCGCAGCCGGTGCGCGGCCAGCAGGTAGAGCAGCAGCCCCGCCCCGCCGCCGACGGCGAGCACGACCGCCGAGCTGACCGTGTCGATCCCGGCCAGCTCCCTGATCACCCAGAGTACGGCCAGGGCGGCTGCCGCTGCCGGGATCGCCGCCGCGAACATCCGCGACAGACCGGCGGCCACCTCCCGGCCGCCCAGTCCGCCGACCCTCCGGCTCGCCAGTGTCCAGGCGACCCCGCTCCCGATCACGTACGTGACCATGAAGGAGAACGCCATCCCGATGACGATGTACCGCGCGGGCAGGGTGAAATACACGATCAGGCTTAAGGTTGCATTTATCGTGACATTTATCCCGGCGATGGCGGCCGGGGTGCGGGTGTCGCCGAAGCTGTAGAAGACCCGCAGCAGGAGCTGGAAAATCGAGAACGGCACCAGCGCGAGCCCGAAGACCATCAGAACATAACCGATGTATCGGGCGTCCCCGGTGGTCATGCGCCCCCAGGAGAAGATCAGCGTGGTCACCGCGGGGCCGAGCACCAGCAGCAGCAGGCTCGACGGGACGATCACGGACGACACCAGCCGCACACCGGAGGAGAACTCTCCCCGGGCCGAGTCCATGTCCCCATCGGCGACGAACCTGCTCATCCTCGGTAGCATCGCCGTGATCACCGAAACCGCGATGATTCCGTACGGCAGCTGGAAGAGCTGGAACGCGTAGGCGTACGCGCTGTTGCCCGCCCCCTCCGCCTGGTCGCCGGCGCCGGTGGCGAGCTTGGTCGTCACCCAGAAGCCGAGCTGGTTCACGCCGACGAAGACGAACGTCCAGACGGCCGTCCTGGCCGCCTGGCCGAGGCCGCTGTCGCGCAGGCCGAACCGCGGCCTGAACCGGAAGCCCACCCGGTGCAGCGCGATGACGAGCACGATCGTCTGGGCCACGATGCCGGCCGTGGTGCCGAGACCCAGCAGCGCGAGCTCGCCGTCCGTCACCTTCTCGATGTCGTCCGTGCCGATCTTCAGATAGGCGATCAGCACGCCGATCACCACGATGTTGTTGAGCACCGGCGCCCACATCGGGGCGCCGAACCTGTCGCGGGTGTTCAGGATCGCCCCGGCCATGGCCCCGATGCCGAAGAGCGCGATCTGCGGCAGGAGGAACCGCGCCAGCGTGGCGGCCACGTCGACCTTGTGCGCCGACCAGTTCGACGCGACGTACAGCTCCATGATCGGATGCGCGATCAGCACGCCGATCAGGGCGACCCCGGCCAGCACGACCACCGCCAGCGTCATCAGCCGCTGCTCGAAGGCCTGTCCCCCGTCGGGGTCGTTCTTCTGCGCCCGGACGATCAGCGGGACGACCACGCTGCTCAGCACGCCCTGCAGCAGCAGGTCGAACAGGATGTACGGGATCTGGTAGGCCGCGTTGTACGCGTCGCCGAGCGCGAAGGTGCCGATGGCCGCCGCGAGCAGCGCCGTACGCAGGAAGCCGGTGAGCCGCGAGACCATTGTGCCCGCGGCCATGATCGCGCCGGCTCGGAGCATCCTGCTCATGTCATTCCTTCAGCTCGCCACGGACAGCAGCCACCGAGCAGCCCTCGGCGACCACCAAACTATGCCGGAGGTTGGTCCCCCCGCTCGACCTCGACCGATGCGGCCCGAGCCTGGCCGGGCTCCGTCCGATCGGACGGAGCGGCATCGGAAGGCGTCTCGTTCGATGGCGCGGGGACGTCACCGTTCTGGGGATCGAACGGGAAGGTCCGGCGCGACCGCCGCCGCAGGATGCGCAGTACGACCGCGGCAAGCATGATGACCAGGGCGCCGCCCACGACGACGAGGGCGATGCCGGTGTAGTCGGTGGCCCGTACGGTCACCCGCACGGCCTTGCCGTACTTGCCGCCCTCCGCCGTCAGGACCTGGACGGAGATGGTCGCCTCGCCGCCGCCACCCCCCGGCACGGTCACCGGCACGTTCACCAGCTGCGTGCGGTCGCTCAGCACCGTTATGGCATCGGTCTCGTAGACGCCTCCGGGGAAGTCGATGGCGAGCCGCGCCTCGTCGTCGGAGGTGACGCGGATCTTGATGGTGATGTCGCTGTCGAGGTTGTTCGCCACGCTGACCGGCACCTGGCCGTCGGCGCCCGCCACGGCTCTGGGAGTGTCGATCACCGACACCTTGCCCAGCCGGTCGTTGATCGCCCCCTCCACCTGTTTGGCGAAGGCGTGCGCCCGCTTGCGGTCGTTCCGCCAGGCCGCCGAGGTCAGCCGCAGGATGGCCTCGTGGAAGAGCTGGTTGTGCTTGGCGGTGACCGTGGACACCGCGTCGGCTTCCTGCCCGAGCCTGCGCACCGTGCCCAGATAGGCGCGGCGCAGCTCGGCCTGCCTGTCCTGGTCCGTATAGCTGAAATCGGAGCGGGCCGCCCGGGTCGGCTTCACCGAGTCGAGCGAGGTCATCCGCAGCCAGGGCGCGTCTGCGGCCGCCTTCAGCAGGGAGGAGACGAACGCGGGATCGGGGTTCCAGATCCGCTCATCGGGAGCGGCGACGATCGTCCTGGTCGGCAGCGTCCGCTGCCCGGCGGTCTGCCCCGGCTGACCGGTCTGCTCGAATGCGATCATGGCGGTCTCGCCGATGAACCGCTGCCGGGCCAGCAGCGCGTTACCGGGTGCTGAGACGTCGCCGCCGAGGATCTGGCTCAGCGTGGGGTCGGCGAGCAGCGCGGTCACCGGGGTCTCGGCCACGGTGTCGACCCGCAGTGCGGCGTCGGTCGTGGCCGAGGCGACATTCGACGGTGGTGTCCGGGGTGTGCCGGGTTGAGTGGCATCGCTGTCGTCCGGGGGCGCCGGCAGGAACGCGTTGCCGGACAGCAGGACCGACTTCACCCCGGACATCGCCAGTTCGTCGAGCGTGTCGCGGTCGATCCGTCCGCCGACGGGCCAGGTGGTGGAGGTCGGCACCTCCCGGCCGAGCAGTTCCGACGCCGCGCTGGCCCCCCGCTGCACCGCCGCGACCGCGGGGGCGTCGAGGCGGTTGTGCACCAGCGCCGCCAGGTCGGGATCGCCGTACGGCGTGGCCAGCACGGGCTTTCCGGAAAGGGCGGCGCGCAGGTCGGAGAGCCACTTGCCGGCGGCGGGGTCGGCGGTCGCGCGCCGGACGCCGTCGCTCGTCTTGATCATGTACGGCCCGGCCGACGTCGTCTTCACATCCTGCAGCAGGGCGGGATCGACGAACCAGGTCACGGTCTCGTGCGTCGTCTGGACCAGCTTGAGCAGGTTGGCCAGGCGTCCCGAGGAGATCGATCCGCGCAGCTCGTCGTCCATGAACGTGCTGTCGTCCGCCCGGTGCGGCCGGTCGACGATCGGCATGGCGAGGGCGAGCCTGACCCTGGAGAGCTGCTCGGTGTCGGCGGGCACATAGGGCAGGACCGTCCGGTCGATCGCGATCCGCTGGCCGGTCATGGCGTCGAGGACCTCGATGGCCAGGGGATAGACCCCGGCGCGGAACATGCCGAGCTCCCGGGGCGTGACGCTGAACTCGAAGGGCAGCTTCCCCGACTCGTCGAGCCGGGTCACCTGGATCATCGTCCGATAGCTCGTCGTGAAATAGCCCCGATCACCCAGGAAGCTCGCCAGCTCGGCCCGCGTCCCGAAGGGCCTGCTCGGGGAGTAGTGGATCCGGACCCGTACGGACGACTGCGGCGTCCCGGTCACGGTGCCGGAGACCGCGATGGGTGTGGCGGCCTCCCGCTGGATCTCCGGTGTGATCTGCTCGACGACGAGGGGATCCGCCTGGGCAGTGGGGGCCGCGGCAGCCGCGCGTGGGCTCGCCGCGGCAGCCGAACCGGCCATGCCGGCGGGAGCGAGCAGGGCGGTCAGCAGGGTCAGCAGCGCGGCCTTACGGATCATGCGCGGGCCGGCGATGAGGAACGGCGCACGTCCAGAATGCTATGGCCTATGCCGTCCGCATAGGACTGGCCCGTCTCGTGAGACCCGGCCGACGCGGTGTTTCCAGGTCCAGCCGCTTGCCTGGTATGAGGTTGAAAAGGTGGAGTGCCCGGATTCGCAGTGCGGTACGGCGTTCGCCCGTCGGGGTGTACGCGAACTCGTCCGGGTCGAGGCGGTCGACCACCCGCTGGTCGACCAGGACCGTGAGGCCGTCGGGGAGCAGCAGCGGGCAGACCAGCCGATCGGGGTAGTCGGTCACCGAGTTCACCACGAACGACGAGGCGGGCCGTACACCGTGGGTGTGCAGTACGGCGCCGACCGCCTGTGCCGTGAGGCGGGCGGCCACGCTGCCGACCACGGCCACCGGATCGACGCGGCCACGGGCGGGCACCTCGAACACGGAAACGCGAACACATGTCTCAGGAGTCACGCCGAGCATCTCGGGGAGGTCGTCGGCACATGTCAACGGCCGCGGAAGACGTACGATCTCATGGTGGATCTGGCGGGCGAGGAGCCGACGGTGAATCGCGAGAGCGTCCTTCATCTCGTGTGCTCCTTGTGTCGTCCAGCGCTCCCGAACCGACCAGGTGCTCTCTAGGTGTGCGTCTCCCCTGGGTGACACCGAAGGGCACTCGGGGGGAGAACCTGTCCCGTGACCGAAGGACCTACCCAGCCTTGTCCTCTTCAAATCTGACCGACAGCCAGCGGCGCGCCGTCAACGAGCTGTTCCGCCGGCTCGCCCCGGTGGCCGACGAACTCGGCGAACTGTTCGCGGCGCGCGGGCACGAGCTGGCCCTGGTCGGCGGCTCCGTGCGTGACGTCTTCCTCGGCCGCATCGGAAACGATCTCGACCTGACGACGGACGCCCGTCCCGAGCAGGTGCTGGAGATCGTCAAAGACTGGGCCGACGCGGTGTGGACGATCGGCATCGATTTCGGCACCGTCGGCGTACGCAAGGGCGGCTGGCTGCTGGAGATCACCACCTATCGCACCGAGTCGTACGATCCGGCGTCGCGCAAGCCCGACGTGGAGTACGGCGACACGCTCGACGGCGACCTCGCCCGGCGCGACTTCGCGGTCAACGCGATGGCGGTCAGGCTGCCGTGCCACGAGTTCGTGGACCCCTACGGCGGGCTGCCCGACCTGGCCGCGAAGGTGCTGCGTACGCCGGCTCGGCCCGAGCAGTCGTTCGACGACGACCCGCTGCGTATGCTGCGGGCCGCCAGGTTCGCCGCGCAGCTCGGCTTCGGCGTGGAGGCTGCGGTGGTCGAGGCGATGACCGCGATGGCCGGCCGAATCGAGATCGTCTCGGCGGAGCGCATCCGCGACGAGCTCGACAAGCTGCTGCTCGGGTCCCGGCCCAGGGCCGGGCTGGCGCTGCTCGTCGAGACCGGGCTGGCCGCCCATGTCCTGCCCGAGCTGCCGAAGCTCCGGCTGGAGATCGATGAGCACCACCGGCACAAGGACGTCTACGAGCACACGCTGATCGTGCTGGAGCAGGCCATCGACCTGGAGACCGGCGGCCCGGACCGGGTGCTGCGATGGGCCGCGCTGCTGCACGACATCGGCAAACCGAAGACCCGGCGCAACGAACCGGGAGGCCGGGTCTCATTCCACCACCACGAGGTGGTGGGCGCGCAGATGGCGAAGAAGCGGCTGACCGAGCTGCGCTTCCCCAAGGACGTCGTGGCCGACGTGTCGCGGCTGGTGGAGCTGCACCTGCGCTTCCACGGGTACGGCACGGGGGAGTGGACCGACAGCGCGGTCCGGCGGTACGTCCGCGACGCGGGGCACCTGCTGGATCGGCTGCACAAGCTGACCCGGGCCGACTGCACGACACGCAACAAGCGCAAGGCGGCCGCGCTGTCGCGGACGTACGACCAGCTGGAGGAGCGCATCGCCCGGCTGGCCGAGGAGGAGGAGCTCGCCAAGATCCGCCCGGAGCTGGACGGCAACGAGATCCAGGAGATCCTCGGCCTGCCACCGGGGCCCGTCATCGGCCGGGCGTACCGGCACATGCTGGAGATCCGCATGGACGAGGGCGTGATCGGCAAGGAGGCCGCGCGCGAGGCCCTGCTCAAGTGGGCCCGCGAGAACGACCTCCTGCCGTGATCTTGTAGTTTCTCGCATGGTGCGCCCCTGACCAGGGCGAACGCCTCTCGTGATCTTGCAGTTTCTCGCACGCTGGGCAGCCGGCCTGCACTTCTACCATTGGTGATCTTGCAGTTGAGATGGAAGTGCAAGATCACCGAAATGAACGTGCCAGGTCAAAGGCCGTGTGTGCGAGAAACTGCAAGATCACGGAACGGGAAATGCCTGGTCGGCGGGTGGGCTTGCAAGTAATTACAAGATCACGCCATGGGGGTGGGGGTGGCTGTTGTGGCGGCGGCGACCATGGCGTGGGTGATGGCCGCGATGTCGTCGGGGGTGCAGGCGTAGGGCGGCATCGTGTAGATGAGGCGGCCGAACGGCCGGAGCCACACGCCGTGGCTCATCACGATGTCCTGAATTTTCGCGATATCGAGGGGGCCGACCATCTCGATCACCCCGATCGCGCCGAGGACCCGGACGTCCCGTACCCCGGGATGTCCGGCCGCCGGCGCCAGGCCGTCGATCAGCCCGGCCTCGATCCACTTGACCTCCTCCCGCCAGGGACGCTCGGCCAGCAGGTCGAGCGAGGCGCCCGCGACCGCCGCGGCGAGCGGGTTGCCCATGAAGGTCGGCCCGTGCATCAGCACCCCGATGCCGTCGGCCACCCGCGCGGTGCACAATGTCGCGGCGAGCGTCAGGTATCCGCCGGTCAGCGCCTTGCCCAGGCACATGATGTCGGGCCTGATCCCGGCGTGGTCGCACCCGAACAGCTCGCCCGTGCGGCCGAAGCCGGTCGCGATCTCGTCGGCGATCAGCAGGATGCCGTGCTCGTCGGCCAGCTCGCGCAGCCGGCGCAGACAGGCCGGGTGATAGAAGCGCATGCCTCCCGCGCCCTGGACGATCGGCTCCACGATGATCGCTGCCAGCTCGTCCGCGTGCGCCCCCACCAGTGCGGACAGCTCCGCCAGGTAGGCCTCCTCGTATCCGGCGGGCGGGACGGGCCCGAAGACATGGCTCGGCAGCACGCCGGAGAACAGATGGTGCATGCCGCTCACCGGGTCGCAGACCGACATCGCGCCGAACGTGTCGCCGTGATAGCCGCCCCTGACCGTGAACAGCCTGGTCCGACCGGGACGGCCGGTGGCCGCCGCGTACTGCAGGGCCATCTTGATCGCGACCTCGACGGCCACCGAGCCCGAGTCGGCCAGGAAGACACGGTCCAGCCCGGTCAGCTCGGTGAGCGTACGCGCGAGCCGTACGGCCGGCTCGTGGGTGAGCCCGCCGAACATGACATGGGCCATGTCGTCGAGCTGGTCGCGGATCGCCTGGTTCAGCCTCGGGTGGTCGTACCCGTGGATGGCCGCCCACCACGACGACATGCCGTCGACGAGCTCCCGGCCGTCGGCGAGCGTGAGCCGTACGCCATGGGCGCCGCGCACCGCGTGGACCGGCACGCCGGACGGCACCGCCGCGTAGGGATGCCAGACGTGCTCGCGGTCCAGTCGCAGGATGTCCTCAGCTTTCACGGCATCACCCTAGCCAGGAGGGGGAGCGGACCCCGGTGACGCGGACGCCGTACGCATCACCGGGTCTGATCCGCCGAGCGCACAGCTCACGTCCGTGCTTCCCCGAGCGAGCGCGAGCCGTACGCGCGGGTTCGGGGGAGGATGTTCTACGGCGGTCAGTCGGTGACGACGGCGGGTGTGCGGGTGGCGGCCGAGGGGAGGATCAGCCGGTACGCCAGGACGCCGAGGAGATAGGTCATGCTGATCACCGAGAGGGCCAGGAAGGACTTGCCGTCGGGCGGCAGCATCGTGGCGGCCAGCGCGGCGCCCAGGACGGTCGAGACGTTGAACAGCATGTCGTAGATGGAGAAGGTCCGGCCGAGGAAGTGGTCGTCGACCTCCCGCTGCACCACGGTGTCGGCGCAGATCTTCACGCTCTGCCCGGTGACGCCCAGCAGTAGGCCGGCGACGACGAACGCCCACTCGTGAAAGGTCGCGCACAGCAGGAGCTCCAGCACGCCGGAGACGGTGAGCATGGCCGGGATCCACATCTCGATCCGGAACCGCTCGGTCGCCCACGGCGTGATGAGCACCGCGAGGAAGATGCCGACGCCCGTCGCGCCCCCGACCAGCGTGATGCCCTCCAGCGCGGCGTCCACGTCGGTCGTGAAGTAGTAGCGGTACAGCATGACCACCATGGCCAGCGATATCCCGAACAGGAGCCGGTGGGCGGCCATGGCGCTGAGAGCGGCCGCCGCCCGGCGGCGCCGGCCGAGATGCCGGGCGCCCTCCACCAGGCCGCGCAGCACGATCCGTACGGCTTCGCCGGCCGGGGGACGACCCGGGTCGTACGGCGGCCCGAGCAGGGAACGCTCCATCGTCGTGGCGATGATCGCGCTCAGCCCGAAGGACAGGCCGGAGATGGCGAGCAGTGTCGCGGTGCCTCCGTGTCCCGAGCCGAAGACCAGGCGGAGCACGAAGGCCGCGCCCATGCCCACGGCGGTGAGGACCGTACCCGATGTGGGCGTGATGGCGTTGGCCAGGACGAGCCGGTCCCGCGGCACGACATGGGGCAGCGACGCCCCGAGCGCGGAGAGGAAGAACCGGTTGACGGCGAGCACGGCGAGCGAGGCCCCGTAGAAGACCGCGTCCGGCACGTCCAGGGCGACCAGACCCGCCGTCACCAGCAGCAGCGTCCCGCGCACGAGCGGCGCGACGACCAGGATCTGCCGCCGCGACCAGCGGTCGATCAGGACCCCGACGAAGGGGCCGAACACGCTGTACGGCAGCAGCAGCACGGCCATGGCCACCGCGACCTCGGCTGCCGTGGCCTGCTTCTCCGGAGTGAAGAACGCGTAGCCCGCCACGGCGAACTGGAAGATTCCGTCCGAGAACTGCGATACGAGACGGGTGCCGAAAAGCCGGCGGAAGTCCCGGCCCTCCAGGAGGACGCGCAGGTCAGAGACGAAGGACACGCATACAGCCTACGCGGGCGATCAGGAGACGGATATCGGGATCATCCCTGACAGATCCCTGAGTCGGCGGCGTAAGGAACGTGCCGCTCACTCATTCGCCTGGGTTCTATTGACATGATCACGTAGTCTCGGAGCGTGACCACCGATGAACATGTCGTGCTCCTCGACGATGGCGGCAACCCGATCGGCACCGCTTCCAAGTGGACGATCCACGGCGCCGAGACTCCGCTCCACCTCGCGTTCTCCAGCTACGTCTTCGACTTCGACGGGCAGGTTCTGCTGACCCGGCGCGCCGGACACAAGCTCACCTGGCCGGACCAGTGGACCAACAGCTGCTGCGGGCATCCGCTGCCGGGCGAATCGGCTCCGTCGGCGGTACGGCGCAGGCTCGACTACGAGTTGGGGCTGCGGGCGGACTCCGTCGATCTGCTGCTGCCGCGTTTCGCCTACCGGGCCGTGATGGACAACGGGATCGTGGAGAACGAGATGTGTCCCGTCTTCCGTGTCCTCGTCTCCACGGACGCCACGCCCAATCCGGAGGAGGTCGGCGCGGTCCGCTGGCTGCCCTGGAAGCAGTACGTCGACCAGGTCATGAGTGGAGAGATCCCCATCTCTCCGTGGGCCGGGAAGCAGATGCCGCAGCTCGTCTCGCTCGGGCCGGACCCGCTGGCCTGGCCGGTGGCCGATCCGGCCGATCTGCCGCCGGCCGCTCGCCCATGACGGCGGGCTCGCCGTACGGATTCCTCGGACGGATCCTCCTTGAGGATCCTCCGTACAGCACAGAAACGCCCCGGCTCGGGCTGAGCCGGGGCATCGTACGACCTAACGCTCGACCTCACCGCGGATGAACTTCTCGACCGCGTCGCGGGCGTCGTCGTCGGAGTACTGCTCCGGCGGCGACTTCATGAAGTAGGACGAGGGTGACAGCAGCGGCCCGCCGATCCCCCGATCCAGGGCGATCTTGGCGGCGCGCACCGCGTCGATGATGATGCCGGCGGAGTTGGGCGAGTCCCAGACCTCCAGCTTGTACTCCAGGTTCAGCGGCGTGTCACCGAAGGAGCGGCCCTCCAGGCGGACGTAGGCCCACTTGCGGTCGTCCAGCCACGGCACGTGGTCCGACGGGCCGATGTGCACATCGGCCTTGGCCATCTCGTGCGGGATCTGGGAGGTGACCGACTGCGTCTTGGAGATCTTCTTCGACTGCAGGCGGGTCCGCTCCAGCATGTTCATGAAGTCCATGTTGCCGCCGAAGTTGAGCTGGTAGGTGCGCAGCAGCTCGACCCCGCGGTCCTCGAACAGCTTGGCCATCACGCGGTGGGTGATGGTCGCGCCGACCTGCGACTTGATGTCGTCGCCCACGATCGGCACACCGGCCTCGGTGAACTTGGCCGCCCACTTCGGGTCGGTGGCGATGAAGACGGGCAGCGCGTTGACGAACGCCACCTTCGCGTCGATCGCGCACTGGGCGTAGAACCGGTCGGCCTCCTCGGACCCCACCGGCAGGTAGGAGACCAGGACGTCCACCCGGGCGTCCTTGAGCGCCTGGACGACGTCCACGGGCTTTTCGTCGGACTCCTCGATGATCTCCCGGTAGTACTCGCCCAGCCCGTCGAAGGTGGGCCCGCGCTGTACGGTCACGCCGAGCGGCGGCACGTCGCATATCTTGATCGTGTTGTTCTCGGAGGCGACGATCGCCTCGGACAGATCCCGGCCGACCTTCTTGGCGTCCACATCGAAGGCGGCGACGAACTCGACGTCACCGACGTGGTAATCACCGAAGCGCACGTGCATCAGGCCCGGCACTCGGCTGTCCGGATCCGCGTCCCTGTAGTAGTGGACACCCTGTACCAGCGATGCGGCGCAGTTTCCCACGCCCACGATGGCTACGCGCACCGAACCCATGGCACCCGCTCCTTTACCTATTCATCAGCCTCGGGCGAGTCCGCCCTCTGATCTCTTTCCTGTACGGCTCGCCCCGGAGCCGCCGCCTGAGGGGGCGTCACGCCGGCTTCGTCCGCGTCGTCGGTCTCGGTCGGCCCGGCCGGAGTGGCGGAGCCCGTCGATTCCGCCGCCGCTGACAGGGCCGTACTGCTCCGCCGCTCCGAGTCGATGAGCTCGTTGAGCCAGCGGACCTCCCGCTCGACCGACTCCAGTCCGTGGCGCTGCAGCTCGAGGGTGTAGCGGTCGAGCCGCTCCCTCGTGCGTGCCAGAGCCGTACGGACGCGCTCGAGTCGTTCCTCCAGGCGGCTGCGGCGGCCCTCGAGAATGCGCAGCCGGACCTCCGCCTCGGCGTGCCGGAAGAAGGCGAAGTGGATGCCGAAGCTCTCGTCCTCCCAGGCGGACGGACCCGCCTGGGTGAGCAGTTCGTGCAGCCGCTCCTTGCCCTCCGCCGTCAGCTTGTAGACGATCTTCGACCGGCGGCCGAGGACCGTGTCCTCCGGAGGCTCCTCCTCCGCGATGAGGCCGTCGCCCAGCAGACTGCGTAGACACGGGTACAGGGACCCGTAGGAGAACGCACGGAACATCCCGAGCAGGGTGTTGAGCCGTTTACGCAGTTCATACCCGTGCAGCGGGGTTTCGTGCAGCGATCCCAGGACGGCGAGCTCGAGAAGAGCGCTTCGAGACCCGGAGTCCGTCACTGGAACCACCCCCTATGTCCGATCGATGTATCGAGCCGATACATCGGCAGAATACGTCGGCGCGCTATAGAGCGCAACGTGTCAACGATTGGGCAAGGTTTGGCAAATCGCCGTAATCTGGCCACTTGTGGGGAACCAGTGGCCGGCCGGACAGGCCGGGCGGGATTGGCCGGTGGGGCTCGCCGAAACCGGCGGCCTGACGGCCGCTCCCGTCGAACTTCACCGCGGCCACGACCACGACCACAGTCGTCTGCCCGTGTCGTCCCGTCTCCAACGTGAGCAAATTCACATTGACGTAACGGGACGAATCGCCGCAGCTGGCCGACCAGGTCACCGCCGTGACGGCCCGTGTCCCCGGTGCCGGAAAGTACGGCGAATCCCAGGTCCCCGTGCCGGAGGTCTGCCATGGTTGTTACGGAACCACCTGGCGGTCTCGTTCGTCCTCTCCGGCAGCCGATCCCCAGGCTCCTCGCTGCAGGGCGATCCCCCTTCAGGAGGAACCTTGCCCGGCCCTCGGCCGACGTCGACGAATTCCCTTGAGACCTAACGAGGACGCGTGACTAACAGCAGCTATGGACCGGAGCCGACCGGCCGCCCCGAGGATCCCTCGGGCCCCGGCGGATCGCCCCGCCCTGGGCGCCGCCGTCGCACGCCCCGGGAATCCGGCGAGTACGGAGAACCCTACCCGGGACGTGGCCGAGACCCTCTGCCCTCCCACCCTCAGCAGCCGCGCCATCCCCAGCAGCCGCCGAACCCTCAGGCGGCCGGGCAACCGACGGCCCGCCACCCGCGCCCCGCTGTGAATCCGCAGGGCCCGCCCCGGCCCCAGGCCGCGCCACCCCAGGCCGGGCAGCGTGCCGCACAGCCCGGTCCGCGTTCCCAGCAGGCGCCCGGCGGCCGTCGCATGGACGCGGCATTTGAGGACACGGCCGCCATGAACGCCGTCCCGCAGCCGCCACCGCGGGGTCAGCAGGGCCAGCAGGGCCAGCAGGGCCCCGGACGGCGGCCCGGCCCGGGTGGTGAGCACGGCAGGCCGGGGAACGGTCCCGGTGGGCCGGGTCGTCGCGGTGCCTCTCCCGGTCCCGGCGAGTTCGGCGGCGATGAGCAGACCCGGATTTCCCGGGAAGGACCGTTGGGGATGCCTCCCGGCGGTCCCAGGCGGGAACCGGGGGCACAGGAGACCGAGATCATGTCGTCCGGCGGGCGGCGGCGCAGGCCCGTCCCCGGACGCGGTGCCCCGGGCGGCCCCGGCGGCCCGAACGGCCCAGGCGGTCCCGGTGGGCGCGGTCCCGGTGGTCCCGAGGACTTCGACGATGACGACGGGCCGCGCCGGGCCGGCTGGAAACGCTTCGTCCCGAGCTGGAAGATCGTGTTGGCGAGCTGTGCCGTGCTCACCGCCGGCGTGTTCGGAATGATCATGGTCGGCTACATGAACACCGATCTGCCGTCCGAGCGGGACGCGCAGGAGAGCGCGACGGCCCAGGGAAGCGTCTTCTACTACCGGGACGGCTCGGCGATCGCCCGGCTCGGCACCGCGCGGATCAGGGTCTCGCTCGACCAGGTGCCCGAGCACGTGCGGGATGCGGTGGTCGCCGCGGAGAACCGCAGCTTCTATGAGGACTCCGGCATCGACCTGAGCGCCATCGGCCGGTCGGTGTGGATGACGGTCACCGGCCAGCAGACCCAGGGTGCCTCGACCATCACCCAGCAGATGGCCCGCAACTACTTCGACACGCTGAGCCGGGACGTGACGATCAAGCGGAAGGTCACGGAGATCTTCATCTCGGTGAAGCTCGACAAGGAGTGGTCCAAGGACAAGGTCCTCGAGTACTACCTGAACACGGTGCCCTTCGGCCGCAACACCTACGGCATCGAGGCCGCCGCGCGGGAGTTCTTCGGAAAGAAGACCAAGGACCTCACCCCGGCTCAGGGTGCCTATCTGGCCGGTCGCATCCAGCAGCCCGGCAACTTCGACCTCGCGGAGAGCAAGAAGAACTTCGCTCCCACCCAGGAACGGTTCACCTACGTCGTCAAGGGCATGGCCGAGATGACCGGCGAGGACGGCAAGCCCAAATATCCGGACATCACCCAGGCCAAGTTCCCCAAGCCCCGACCGAAGCAGGTGTCCCAGGCCTTCGGTGGGCTCAAGGGCTACATGCTCCAAGTCGCTCTTCGCGAACTGCAGGCTCGGGGCATCGAGCGCGACGACATCGAAACCGGCGGCTACAAGATCTACACCACGTTCGACAAGAGGCTCATGAAGGAGGCCCAGAAGGCCGTCAAGGGCGTCACGTCGAACATGTCCCGGGAATACCACACGGGTCTTGCGTCGGTGGACCCGAAGACCGGTCAGGTCCACGCGTTCTACGGCGGGGATGACTACACGAAGGACTTCTTGAACGAGCCGTTCGATGCCAGGAAACAGGCGGCGTCGGCGTTCAAGCCCTATGTTCTGGCGGCCTGGCTGGAGGCGGGCTACAGCCTCAACAGCCTGGTTCCCGGCAGCAAGACGGTGCCGGAGAAGCTCCCGGGCACCACACCCATCACCAACGGCCACGCCGTGCCCCCGGCGATCGATGTCATTTATGCCACCGCTCACTCGATCAACACGGCCTACGCCTCGATGGCGTTCGCGCTGCCGGGTCAGCTGGACGACCTGCGAGCCCTCGCCGAAGCCGCGGGCATCAGCAAGAAGGCCCTCGAAGACGACAAGAACGGTGTCAACGGTGAGGACGGCCACGGCTACCAGCTCGCGATCGGCAGCGTCGGTGTCACGCCCGTCGAACAGGCCGCCGGCTACTCGATCTTCGCCAACCAGGGCAAGCACATCGACTACCACGTGATCAGAGAAGTCAAGCAGGGCAAGACGGTCGTCCTCACGGAGAAGAAGGACGTCAAACAGGTCATCTCACCGGACGCCGCTGCTGATGCGACCGTCGCGCTGGAGGCGGTGATCAAGGGGGGTACGGCGTCGAGCACAGGCCAGATCGGTCGACCCGCGGCCGGTAAGACCGGAACCAACAACGATGAGAAGGAGGCGTGGTTCGTCGGCTTCACTCCCCAACTGTCCACAGCGGTGGGCATGTACCGGGAGCAGTGTCTTACTAAGAGCGGCAAGGTCGTACAGCCCCTTTCCAACGGGACGTGTCCAGAGACTCCCAACAACAAGCCCAGTAAGAAGTACAACGCCGAGAACCCTTACTCCCGAGCTCACGAGAGGTCGCTGGGATTCGAGGGCGCGGGCCCGCCGACCACCATTTGGCGCAACTTCATGATCGCGGCTCATGAGGGCAAGCCGGTCGAGCAGTTCCCGCCGAAGGCGGGGATCGGCATGCCGGAGAACATCGCGCCGAGCCCGTCGCCGTCGCCGAGTCCCACACAGAACGAGGAGGCTCCGCCGATCTTCCCGGACGACGAGCTGCCGTTCCAACCCGATGACGTCGGCTGCCCGCCCGGCGACCTGTCGTGCAGCGACGACGGCGGCCTCGACCTGCAGAGCGGTCCGGGCGATTCCGGAGGCGACGACCAACCGCTCGGCAACGGCTCCCCCGCCTCGCTCCCGGTCACGACCCCGGCCGCGGCGGACAACCGGAGAGTCGGCACGCGGTAAGCGGTAACGCCGGTCGAACGTCGAGGGGCCCACGGAACACCCGCCGTGGGCCCCTTCGCATTGCCTGTCGAAGGGACTGCCTACAACGATCGTTGACAGCGAAGGTCGCCAAGTGACGGTAATTGATGGTGCAATACCGACCATGACCACCCGGACCTCGCCCCCCTCCGGCCCGCTGCCCGGACTCGCCGCGCGGGCGGTGCCGTACCTGCCTCTCGGGCTTCTCGCAGGGCTCGGCGCCATACTCGCGTACCTGTGGAAGTGGCCCTGCCGGTTCGACGGCGTCTGGAACGGCGGAGCCGGGCAGTTCACCCATTACTGCTACACGGACATCTATCCGCTGTTCTGGGCAGAGCACCTCAACGAGGGAAAGATCCCCTATGTCGACTATCCGGTGGAGTATCCGGTCGGCATCGGGGCGATCATGGAGTTCGCGCGGCGGCTCGCCGCCGGCGACGGCGTGCGGTTCTACGACGTCACCGTGCTGCTCATGGGCCTCTCGCTGGTCGCAGGGGTGCTGCTCATGGCGGCGCTCGCCGGGTCGGTACGCCCCTGGGACGCCCTTTGGTACGCGGTCAGTCCTGCCGTCATCCTCACCGCGTACATCAACTGGGACCTGGCGGCCGGTGCGCTCGCGCTCGGCGGCCTGCTGGCCTGGGCCAGGCGGCGCCACTATCTCGCCGGAGTGCTGCTGGCGCTGGCGGTGGCGACGAAGTTCTATCCGCTGATGTTCTTCGGCGCGTTGTTCCTGCTCACAGTCCGTACGGCGAAGTGGCAGCCGTTCGTGAAAACGGCCGCGGCGGCCGCGGCCACGTGGTCGCTGGTGAACGTCCCGGTCATGATGATCAACTTCGAGGGCTGGAAGAGGTTCTACTCCTTCAGCAGCGAGCGCGGCGCCGACTGGGGCGGCCTGTGGTTCTTCTTCCAGACCAAGCAGTGGGGCGTCCTCGCCGACGCAGAGAAGCTGAACACGATGGCCATGGCCGCGCTCGCCGTACTGCTGCTGGGGGTGGCCGTGCTCGCCGTGGCCGCGCCGCGCCGTCCGCGCCTGGCGCAGCTGTGCTTCCTCGCACTCGCCGCCTTCATGATCACGAACAAGGTGTGGTCGCCGCAGTATGTGCTGTGGCTGGTGCCGTTCGCCGTGCTGGCCAGGCCGAAGTGGGGGGCGCTGGCCGCCTGGCAGATCGCCGAGTGCTGGTACTTCTTCTCGATCTGGCTCTACCTCACCGGGCGGATGCCCGAGTTCGCCGACCAGGGCATCGGCGACACGCCGTACTTCCTCGCGGTGTGGGCGAGGGCGATCACCATCGTCGTGCTGATGGCGCTCGTGGTGCGGGACATCCTCAGGCCGGAGCGTGACGCCGTACGGAAATCCGACGTGGACGACCCGTCCGGCGGCGTGTTCGACGGCGCGGAAGACCGGTTCACCCTGCGCTCACTCAGACGGACCACGGCGCCCGCCGACATGAATCTTTCAACGGATTCCCGGTAGCCTGTGGGAAATTCCCGCCGCGACGGGAACGGGACGCGGGGGCGAGACCGCTGGTGCGAAACGGGCTTTCACACGGGCTTCCAGAGGGGTGGTCGAGGGGCCGGTCACGCCGGGTTCCGTGGCCGGTGCTGAGCGTGTGGGCGCTCACCCGGACGGTGCTGTTCCTCTCCGCTACGCAGGTCATCCCGGTCGGTCACGAGACGTCCTTCGTCAACGACGTCAGGCTTTACTACGACTGGTCGCAGGTGCTGCTGGGCGGGGAGTTCCCGGCGGGGGACGAGAAGTGGCAGTATCCGCCGTTCGCCGCGCTGCCGATGCTCGCGCCGCACCTGCTCCCGTTCGGTTATCGGACCGGGTTCCATCTGATCGCCATCCTGTGCGACCTGGGCATCCTGCTGCTGCTGTGGCGGTTCTCCGTACGCCATGGGAGCAAGAGAACGGGTCTTTGGGCCTGGACCGTCGGGGCCGCATTGCTCGGGCCGCTGCTGATCTCCAGATATGACCTGATGGTCACCGTCGTCGCGGTGATGGCGCTGACGGCGTCGGCGGATCCGGCCGTACGAGGGGCGTTGATCGGGGTCGGGCTCATCATCAAGGCGTGGCCGGTCGCGCTGCTCGCCGGGCTACGGCGCTGGCGCGAGCTGCTGACCACCTCCGGGGCGATGCTCGCGATCTCGGTGGCCGGGTGCGGTGTCGCCGTGCTGGCGATGCCGCACGCGCTCGACTTCCTGACCGCGCAGCAGGAGCGCGGGCTGCAGGTCGAGTCGTTGGCGGCGACGCCGTTCGCGCTGGCCCGGGCGCTGGGCTGGTGGGACGGCTTCACCACTTATCAGCACGGCGCGATGGAGCTCGTGGGGCAGGGTGTCGGGACGGCGGAGCGGGTGAGCCTGGTCGCGACCCCGGTGGCGCTGGCGCTGCTCGCGGTGTGGTGGCTGCGCGCGGCCCCGACCGCCAGGACGTTCTACGACGCGGCGCTGACCGCCGTACTCTTCCTCGTGCTGACCAGCAGGGTTCTGTCGCCGCAGTACCTCATCTGGGTGATCGGGGTCGCGGCGGTCGTGCTGGCCGTGCCGGCGGGACGACAGGGGGCGAGCCAGCGGCCGACCGCCTGGCTCGTGCTGGTCGCTGCCCTGCTCACGGGGATCATGTACCCCTGGGTGGAGGAGGACTACAGCTGGCACGGCGACCTGCCCGGAACCCTCGTGCTGGTCGCCCGCAATCTGGTGCTCTTGGCCGCGGCGATCGTGTCGTTCACCCAGCTGTGGCGCGGCACCCGACGGCGCAGGGCGGACGCCACCACACGGGAGCGGGCTGAACTCTTACCCACTCGGTGAGCTCCGCAATCCACCAACTTCATCCACACCCTGTGGACAACCCCCCACCCCCCCACCCCCCACCCGCGTCGTGATCTTGTGATTGCTCGCACGCGGGGCCAGTGCCAGGCGCTTTACGTTGCTGATCTTGCAGTTTCTCGCAGGCGTGCTCGCTGAGCAGCGAAAACATCTTTCGTGATCTTGCACTGGCCACTGCAAGATCAGCGAATGCATGGGCCCAGGTCGGACGGTACGTCTGCAAGAATCTGCAAGATCACGAAACCGATTCCCGCAGGTCAGAGGTGAAATCTGCGAGAAAGTGCAAGATCACGGGTGGGGGTGGGGGGTGGGGGGTGGGGGGTGGGGGTGAGGTCAAAGGTTCTTGCGTAGGAAGGCGATGTCGTCGGCCTGGCCCTCGGTCGGCGTCTCGACCACGATCGGAGCCTCGGCCGCCCGGCAGACCTCGAGGATGTGCTCGGGGTCGATCTGGCCGGCCCCGATGTTGGCGTGACGGTCGGCGCCGGAGTCGAAGGCGTCCCTGGAGTCGTTGCAGTGGATGAGGTCGATCCGCCCGGTGATCGCCTTCACCCGGTCGACCAGCCCCACGAGCTCCTCGCCGCCCGCGTGGAAGTGGCAGGTGTCGAGGCAGAAACCGACGACCGAGGGGTCGGGGGCCCCCGAGGTCGCCGCGTCCCAGAGCCGGGCGATGCGGTCGAGCTTGCGCGCCATGGCGTTGCCGCCGCCCGCCGTGTTCTCGATCAGCACGGGGATCTCGCACTCGATGCGCTCGAAGACCTTGCGCCAGTTGTCGAATCCGACCTGCGGATCGTCGCCCGCGTTGACGTGCCCGCCGTGGACGATCAGCCCCTTAGCGCCGATGGAGGCGGCGGCCTTCAGATGGCCGTCGAGAAGCTTGCGGCTGGGGATCCTGATCCGGTTGTTGGCCGTCGCGACGTTGATCACGTACGGCGCGTGGATGTAGACGTCCACGTCCGAGTCGCGCAGCGCGGCGGCGGAGGCCGGGACGACCGGGCCCTTCCACCCCTGTGGGTCGCCGAGGAAGAACTGCACGACGTCGGCGTTCCTGGCGGCCGCGTGGGCCAGCGGATCGTCGGAGTCGACATGGGCGCCGATGCGCTGTGATCGCTGTGACGTCGTCACTTCTTCCCCGTTCATCTTGGAGGTTCGCCCACGGGCGTTCGACCGGTGGCGTTGAACTGAAGGTGTCCAACTGAAGGTGCTGACTGAAGGTGTTGAACTGAAGGTCCTGACTGAAGGTGCTGGACTGGTGGTTCCCGACTGGAGGCGCGCCGCTGCCCTGACCGGTCCGCCGGATCGGATTCCCTTCGGACGCCGAGCGGTTTCGCGAACGTTTCACTAAGGCACATGAGGGCAGTCGCCTGCTCACCCGCTCCGTGCCGGCGGATACGCCGATGATACTAAGGAGACGAGCGTGAGATATCGGCTGAGCAGCTTCCTGCTACTCATCTACCTCGTGGTCGGCGTCTACGTGGCGTGGGTCCACCACTACCTCACCCCGACCCTGCTCAAGCAGGTCGCACAGGCCCTCCTGGCGATCTTCCTGTGGTTCCTGATCCTTCTGGGTGTGGACCTGCACGTCGGCGGCTGACAGGACGTCGGCGGCCGACGGGCCCGGCGGCCCCGTTCCCGGGTCAGACGCCTGGAACGAAACCGCCGTGCGCGATCCCCAATGCCATCCCCACGAACGACATCACGATCCCCGCGATGATGAGGCATCGCTGGGCCGTGGTCACCGAGATGTACTGCACGTAGAAGCCGCCCCAGAACCCGATCACGCCCACCCAGGACGCGAAGACGTGGCTGTTCACGATGAATCCGGTGACGAAGGCCGCGATGCCGAGTATGAGCGTGGTGACCGCCAGGAAGTTCGTCAACGGATGCCGCGCGCCGTCCGCGTTGAGAGTCAAGCGCGGGTACGGCCGCCGGGCAGGGCGGGTGACCTGTCTCATCAGAGACACCCCCTCTTACCTTTGGGTATGGCTCACCTACCAGTGTGGGCTCAGGATGGCGTACGGCCAAGGGCTGGTAGCCTTGACAGACCGCACGTGGTATGGGTGACGGGAAGTACGAGTCACCGACCCGCGCGACGGATCCTCCTGTCACGGCAAGGCGTCGTGACCGCAAGAGTCCAGAGGAGGTTGGATTCAGCATGCGTCGTTACGAGATGATGGTCATCCTCGACCCGTCCCTCGATGAGCGCACCGTGCAGCCCTCGCTCGACCAGTTCCTGGCCGTCGTACGCAACGACGGCGGCACCGTGGAGAAGGTCGACGTGTGGGGACGCCGCCGGCTGGCCTACGACATCGCGAAGAAGTCCGAGGGCATCTACGCAGTCGTCGACCTGACCGCCGAGCCCGCCACCGTGAAGGAGCTGGACCGCCAGCTGAACCTGAACGAGGGCATCCTCCGCACGAAGGTCATGCGGCCCGAGCTCCACTGACCGGTGCCGCCGAGCCCGCCACGTTTGTCGGGCGGTGGCCGTACGCTGGGCCCTTGACGCTCAGCGCACGGGATAGGAAGGCTAAAGCGACCGATGGCAGCAGGCGATACCCAGATCACCATCGTCGGCAACCTTGTCGACGACCCCGAGCTGCGCTTCACCCCTACGGGGCAAGCCGTGGCCCGGTTCCGCATCGCATCCACTCCGCGATACCTCGACAGGCAGACCAACGAGTGGAAGGACGGCGAGGGGCTGTTCCTCACCTGCAACGTGTGGCGGCAGGCGGCGGAGAACGTCGCCGAGACGCTGCAGCGCGGCATGCGGGTCATCGTGCAGGGACGGCTGCGTCAACGGTCGTACGAGACCAAGGAAGGCGAGAAGCGCACGGTCTACGAGGTCGAGGTCGACGAGGTCGGCCCGTCGCTGCGTAACGCCACGGCGAAGGTCAACAAGACCTCCCGTCAGGGCGGCGGCTTCGGTGGCGGCCCGGCGAACGACCCCTGGGCCACCGCGACCCCCGCTCCGCAGGGCTACGGCCAGGGCGGTGGCGGCGGTGGTGGCGGCGGCTTCGGCGCTCCTCAGGGCGGCGGTGGCGGTGGCGGCTTCGGCGGCGACTTCAGCGACGAACCGCCCTTCTGATCACCGCCCTTCTCGCCTCCAGTACATCCAGATAATCCGAGCGACCATTCCCGCGTCATGCGGGGCTCTGAAAGGAGCACCACGATGGCCAAGCCGGCAGTGCGCAAGCCCAAGAAGAAGGTTTGCCTCTTCTGCCATGACAAGATTTCCCACGTCGACTACAAGGACACGGCGCTGCTTCGGAAGTTCATCTCCGACCGCGGCAAGATCCGTGCCCGCCGGGTGACGGGCAACTGCACCCAGCACCAGCGCGACGTGGCCACCGCCATCAAGAACGCCCGTGAGATGGCCCTGCTGCCTTACACGAGCACGGCGCGCTGAGAAAGGAGACCCAGGAAATGAAGCTGATTCTCACCACTGAGGTCTCCGGTCTCGGGGCTCCCGGCGATGTGGTCGAGGTTAAGGACGGCTACGGCCGCAACTACCTGGTCCCCCGTGGATTCGCCATCCGCTGGACCCGCGGCGCCGAGTCGCAGATCGCCTCGATAAAGAATGCGCGTGCCGCTCGCGAGATCCGTGACCTGGGTTCGGCCCAGGAGGTCGCCGGCCGGCTCGGCGGGCTCAAGGTCAGGCTCAGGACGCGCGCGGGCGAGGCGGGCCGGCTGTTCGGCTCGGTCACCACGGGCGACATCGCCGAGGCGGTCAAGGCCGCCGGCGGTCCGCAGCTCGACCGGCGCCGCATCGTGATCGAAAACGCGATCAAGAGCGTCGGCACCCACCGCATCAGCGTCCGGCTGCACCCGGAGGTCGTCGCCAACCTCGACGTCGAGGTCCTCGCCGGCTGATCTTCTCTCGGACGTGTTCGTGAACACGATCTGATCGCCACCTGGCCCCTCACCGATCCTCGGTGAGGGGCTTTCGGTATTTCGGGGTCGGCCGAGTGCAAGATCACGGATGGTGTTTTGCCAGGTGGGAAGGGCTCTGTGCGAGTATCTGCAAGATCACGGATGGTCGCACTCCAGGCCGGGGGTGCAGGGTGCGAGCATTTGCAAGATCACCACGGAGGTCTGGGGGGGATCTCCCCGTGGTCGTGGGGAGAAGACCGGGGTCACGCCCCGGTGACCAGCCAGGCCGTGCCGTACGCCCGTGCTCCCAGCGTGACCATTCGGGCGACCATCCACGCGCCGAGCGCGAGCCAGAGCGCGACCATGCTGCCGGCCACCCCGGCGAGCACGGCGAACGGCAGGTAGGCGAGGGTGGCCCACAGGCCGGCCCAGGCCAGGTACCGCTGGTCGCCCGCGCCGATGAGCACCCCGTCAAGCACGAATACGACGCCGGCGACCGGCTGGAAGAGCGCCACCGGCCACAGCACGGCCAGCAGGTGCGCGGTGACCCCCGCGTCGGCGTCGAACAGTCCCGGGACGAGCGGCCGGACCAGCAGCACGGCGCCGCAGAACACCACGCCGCAGGCCACACCCCACCGCACCATGCGCTCGGTCGCCGCCCGTGTGGCGGCCACGTCCCCGGCGCCCAGCGTCCGCCCGGTGATCGCCTGTCCGGCGATCGCGATCGCGTCGAGGGCGAAAGCGAGGAACGTCCAGATCCGCAGGGCGATGGTGTGCGCCCCGATCTGGTCCTCGCCCATCCTCGTGGCGATCGACGTGGCCACGAGGAGCACCGCCTGCAGGCAGGCCGTACGGACGACCAGGGCGAAACCGGCGGTTCCCGCGGTCTTGACGCCGGTGAGGTCCGGCCACAGCCCGGCGCCGTGCCTGCGGGCGGCCCGTACGACCATCACCAGATAGACCGCCGCGGCCAGGGTCTGCGCGGCCACCGTTCCCCACGCGGCACCGGCGATGCCCCAGCCGAGCCCGAAGACGAACCAGAGGTTGAGCAGGCCGTTCAGCGTGAACGAGGCCACGGACACGACCAGTGGAGTCCGGGTGTCCTGCATGCCGCGCAGCACGCCGGTGCCCGCCAGCACGAGCAGCATGGCCGGGATGCCGAGAAGGCTGACGCGCAGATAGGTGACGGCCTGCGCGGCGAGCTCCCCCGTGGCACCGAACAGGTGTACGATAAAGGGTGCAAGAGGCCAGCACGCCGCACTGACGATCACGCCGATCGCGGCAGCCAACCACAGACCGTCGATGCCCTGGCGCATCGCCTGCCGGATGTCCCCAGCCCCCACCTGCCGGGCGACCGACGCCGTGGTCGCGTACGCGAGGAACACGCACAGGCCCACCAGGGCGGTCAGGGCCGCGCTGGCCACGCCGAGCGCGCCGAGCGCAGGGTCGGGAAGGTGACCGACGATGACGGAGTCGGTGAGCAGGAACAGCGGTTCCGCCACAAGTGCCCCGAATGCCGGGACGGCCAGCCTGAGGATCTCCCGGTCGTGGGCCCGGCGGTCTCGCCGATCCCGTTCCGCGGTGGGCTCCGCCGGCTCGTTGGTAAGAGGCATGAACCTATTTTGCGGCTTACTGAGCCATGCTCGATCGGTATCGGCCCGGCTTGGTTTTTTTCCTCCACAGGAGGTGGACGGAGAAAGCCCAGGTCGGGCCGGAATTTCGCGGTCGGCCGCAGTCTTGTCCACAGGGCTGTCCTCAGGGTTCCCACACGTAGAGGGCGGAACCTGCACATCTTTTCCACAGCATTGTCCACAGTCGAGGTTGCCGTGGGCCCCGTGGCCCGAGAGACTGACGGACCGAGCCGGAACCGATGGGCGGGGCGGGGTACGGCACGTGGGCCGGCAGGGGGGTGTGAGGTGAGCGTGATCGACTTCCCGGGGGGACCCGGGGAATCGGACTCGACATTCGAGCGGACGCCACCGAGCAACATCGAGGCCGAGCAGTCGGTGCTGGGCGGCATGCTGCTGTCCAAGGACGCCATCGCCGACGTGATCGAGGTGCTGCGCGCCGACGACTTCTACCGCCCGGCCCACCAGATCATCTTCGACGCGATCATCGATCTCTACGGCAGGGGTGAGCCCGCCGACTCGGTCACCGTGTTCAACGAGCTGCAGCGGCGCGGCGAGGTCGCCCGGGTGGGCGGCGGCGCCTACCTCCACACGCTGACCGCCACCGTTCCGACGGCCGCCAACGCCGGCTACTACGCGAAGATCGTCCGGGAGCAGGCCATCCTGCGGCGGCTGATCGAGGCCGGCACGCGGATCGTCTCCTACGGGTACGGCGGGCAGGGCGAGGAGGTCGACGATCTCGTCGACCGGGCGCAGGCCGAGATCTACAAGGTGACCGAGCGGCGTACCTCCGAGGACTATCTCCCGCTCTCGGAGATCATGCCGGGCGCCCTCGACGAGATCGAGGCGATCGGCAGCCGCAGCGGCCAGATGGTCGGGGTTCCGACCGGGTTCCAGGACCTCGACGCGCTGACCAACGGCCTCCACCCCGGCCAGATGATCGTCGTGGCCGCGAGACCGGCGATCGGCAAGGCACTTGCTCTCGACACGCCGCTGCCCACACCCACCGGCTGGACGACCATGGGGGAGGTTCAGGTCGGCGATCGTCTTCTCGGCGCCGATGGGGCTCCCACCCGCGTCGTGGCGGCCACGGATGTGATGATCGGCAGGCCCTGTTACGAGGTCGAGTTCAGCGACGGCACCGTGATCGTGGCCGACGCCCAGCACCAGTGGCGAACGATCATGCGCGCCGCCCGACGGCGGCGGTCAGAGAAGGAACGCACCCGGCCGCCCGCCTCGCCGGATCGAGTTCGGGAGGTTTACGCGTCATCGCTGACGAGACCTGACGAGTTCGTCGCGAATCAGAAAGCCCTCGCCGTCGCGGGGAGGGAGATTCGTCATGCGCCGCACACGGTGCGGGAAGAGACCGGAACTGCGGGGAAGCCCCCTCGCTCGGTCGGGGGCCCGGCCGGAAGCCGCGCGTGGGACACGCCGGTCCATTCCCGTAGACGGCTCTTCGGCGCTGTGAACGCGCGCGCGTGCCGCCTCGAGGACCCGGCCGTGACCGCCGTCCACGGTGGCATCGTGACCACTGAGGAGATCGCGGCGACGCTGCGGTGCGCATCGGCTGACGAGCGGCCGATCCACGCGGTCGCCGTCGCGGAGCCTTTCGATCTTCCCGAACGGGATCTTCCGCTCTCGCCTTACGTTCTGGGCTTATGGCTGGGTGGCGGACATGGCGAGAGCGCAAGGCTCACGACCGTCGAACCTGAGATCATCGAGCGCGTAGAAGCGGAAGGTCTGCGGGTCGCTCACGACGGGTCGAGCGTCGGCTACTCCCTGGAGCTTCCAGAGCCTCTGTCCCCGCCGGCGTGTGCCTGCGTCGTCCGCGGAAGGCTCTTCGTGCCGAAGGCGACGTCGGCGCGTACGTGTGCTGGTCGGTCTTGCGGAGGGAAGGCACCTATCGTGCCGGACCCGGTGCCCGCCCCGGCCTGCGCCGGCTGCGGGGGCCCGTCGAGCGGCGGAAGGCGATGCCGGGCCTGCCGAAACCACCGTGGCGGCGTTCAGGCGGTTCTGCGCGGCCTCGGGGTCCTCGGCGACAAGCACATACCCGGGCGATATTTGCGCGCTTCCATAGGACAGCGCCGGGCTCTACTGGCCGGCCTCCTGGACGCCGACGGTCATGTGAGCCGGAGCGGCCAGGTCCAGCTCGCGGTCGCGAACGAGCGGCTCGCGGAAGACGCCTTCGAGCTGATCTTGAGCCTTGGCCACAAGGCCACGATGAGGACGAGAGCCGTCGAGGGCGGGAGCGCGGAGTCGTCCACCCGCTACATGATCGACTTTACGCCTGCGGAGAAGGCGTTCGGTTTGTCATGGAAGGCCGAAAGGCAGGTGACGAGGGCACACCCGGAGACGCGGGTCCGGCACATAGTGGATGTCCGGCGGGTGCCCTCGGTGCCGGTTCGATGCGTCGAGGTGGACAACGCCGACCACATGTACTTGGCGGGCAAGACATGCATTCCAACGCATAATTCGACTCTCGGCCTGGACTTCGCCCGGTCAGCGGCGATCAAGAATGGTTTGGCGACCGTCATCTTCTCGCTGGAGATGTCGCGCAACGAGATCACCATGCGACTGCTGTCGGCCGAGGCGCGGGTGGCGCTGCACACCATGCGGTCAGGCCTGATGAACGACGACGACTGGACCCGGCTGGCCCGGCGGATGGGCGAGGTGGCCGACGCGCCGCTGTTCATCGACGACTCCCCGAACATGTCGATGATGGAGATCCGGGCGAAGTGCCGCCGTCTCAAGCAGCGCCACGACCTCCGATTCGTGATCGTCGACTATCTGCAGCTCATGAGCTCGCCCAAGAAGACCGAGAGCCGCCAGCAGGAGGTCTCCGAGATCTCCCGTGCGCTCAAGCTGCTGGCCAAGGAGCTGGAGGTCCCGGTCATCGCGATCTCCCAGCTCAACCGTGGTCCCGAGCAGCGCACCGACAAACGCCCACAGGTGTCGGATTTGCGGGAGTCTGGGTCGATTGAGCAAGACGCGGACATGGTCATCCTGCTGCACCGGGAGGACGCGTACGAGCGCGAGTCGCCCCGGGCGGGCGAGGCCGACCTGATCGTGGCCAAGCACCGCAACGGCCCCACCGCGACCGTGACGGTCGCCTTCCAGGGCCACTACAGCCGGTTCGTGGACATGGCCACCCACTGATCCGGCGGGACGCCCGGCCCTCGGAGCCGGTCATTCCCAGCGGAACAGCCGTGCCGCCGCGAGACCGGAGAGCACCGCCCATCCGGCGAGTACGGCGATGTGCGGCGGCTGCGGGGCCTGCCCGGAGAGCGTGTCGGCGAGTGCCTGGCCGAACGCGCCCGTCGGGGTGAAGTCGCTGATCCGGACCAGGACCTCGGGCATCAACGGGCGCGGCAGCCACATGCCGGCCAAGAACAGCAGTGGGAACGTCACCGCGGCGCCCGCTCCCTGGACGACCCGGGAGTTCGGCGACACCGCGGCGAGGCAGAGGCCGATGGCGAACATGGCCGGCGAACCGAGCAGGAAGACCCCGGCGAACGCCCAGAACGCGCGGGGGGCCGGTATGTCGAGGACCAGGTGGCCGAGCACGAGGGTCAGGGCCGTCGCGGCGACCGCCACGCCCAGATTGATCAGTAGTTGGGCCGCCAGTAGTGCGCCCGGCCGTACGGGGGTGGTGGACATCCGCCGGAGCACACCCCGCTCCCGATAGACGACCAGGGCCGACGGCAGCGTGCTCAGCGCGAGCATCACGATCGAGAGCAGGATCATCATGCCGGGGAACAGCGCGTCGATGAACCGCTGTCCGCCGAGCGCGGGGTCGGGCTCGCGGAACCCCGGGATCGAGCCGCCCAGGGCCAGCAGCAGCGCGACGGGGAGTAATACGGCGAAGAAGACCGCGACGGGTTCGCGCAGGAAGAGCTTCGTCTCCACGGCCGCGAGCCGGGCCGTGGTGGTGATGGTCGCCATGTCGTCTGTCTCCTAAGCGGCGGAATGGGCGGCGAGGTGCCCGGCAGGGTGGCCGGTGAGGGTGAGGAACGCGTCGTCGAGGGTGGTCCGCTCGACGCGGAGGTCGGACATCAGCGAGGCGGGCAGTACGGCCATGACCGCGGTGAGCAGGTCACCGGTGCCGGTGACCACGACCTCGACGGCGTCATCCGCCGTCGTGGTCGGCGTCACGGCCGACACCTCGGGAAGCGCCGGCAGGCCGTCGATGGGCTCGCGCGTACGGAACGTGAGCCGATGCTCGCCGCCCGCCCGTGCGATGAGTCCCGCCGGGGTGTCGACCGCGAGGACCCGGCCCGCAGAGATGACCGCGACGCGGTCGCACAGCCGCTCGACCTCCTCCATGAAGTGGGTGACCAGGATCACGGTCACGCCGCGCTCCCTGATGCGCTCGATCAGCTCCCAGGTGTCCCGCCGGGCCTGGGGGTCGAGACCCGTGGTGAGCTCGTCGAGGATCGCGATCTTCGGATCGCCGACCAGGGCGAGCGCGATCGACAGCCGCTGACGCTGCCCGCCGGACAGCTTCGCGAAGGCCGTACGCGGATCGAGGCCGGTCTCCGCGAGCAGCGCGCGCCAGTCGGCGGGCCGGGCGTAGAAGGAGGCGTACAGGCGTAGCGCCTCGCCGACGCGGATCTTGTCGGGTAGCGAGCAGTCCTGGAGCTGCACCCCGACCTGCTGCTTCAGGTCGGCCTCCACCCGGATGGTCCCCGACGTCGGGGTGCGCAGACCGGCCACGCATTCGACCGTCGTCGTCTTGCCGGCTCCGTTGCGGCCGACGATGCCGAAGATCTCGCCCTCGTCCACGGAGAACGAGACGTCTTCGACGGCCATCCGCGTTCCGTACGTCTTGCGAAGGTTGTCCACAGTGATGATCGGCATGACTACGACGCTAGGAACCGGAGGGCCGCACGGGAATGCGGCTGGGGACCCGGCCGGGGTGTACTTATCCCCACCCCCGTACGGTGCCCAGGGGCACTGCGCAGCGGCTTCGCCTTGGGCGACACTGGCCAGGGGAGAGGTGGGCGGATGGATCTCGTACGGTTGAGAACGGCGGGCGGCGTGACTCTGCAGGCGCTGGCCAGGGGCACGGCTCTCCTCTGCGTTGCCGTGCTCGGGCAGGCGGTGGCCGCGGTCATGTTGCTGGCCGCGACGCTCAGCTTCGGTCTGGGGCTGGTGTTCCTGTTCCCGCCCGCCGTACGGCTCACGCGGGCGGCGACCCGCCTGGAACGGCGGCTGGCCCGCGAGTGGTCGGGCGTGAAGATCGAGGAGCCGTACCGGCCGGCTCCGCTCCCGCCGGTGCCTCAGGCGGACGGGTGGTACCGCGATGGACGCAACCTCTACAGGACGCCGCGGATACCGGCGTTCAACCGCCGGCTGAAGTGGCTGACGACCGATCCGGCCACCTGGCGGGATCTCGCCTACCTGCTGATCGGTCTCTGGTCCGGTGGCCTGCTCGCCGGGGCTCCCGCGCTGCTCGTCCTCTTCGGCCTCGGGGGCGGCATGGTGCGGTTCACGGAGGCGGGCACGGCGCAAGTCGTGTGGGGAAACTGGCACGTCGGCCTGCTCTGGGCCGGGCTGGCCCTGGTCACCGCGCCGTGGACGGCGCCGTGGGGGGTGCGCATCCACGGGCAGATCGCCAACTCCCTACTCGCCCCGACCGAGAAGGCCAGGCTGGCCCGGCGGGTCGATCACCTCGCCAGGACTCGGGGCGAGGTGGTGGACTCCCAGGCCGCCGAGCTGCGGCGGATCGAGCGTGATCTGCACGACGGGGCTCAGGCGCGGCTGGTCGCCATCGGCATGACGATCGGCGCGGCCGAGCAACTCGTCGACTCCGATCCGAACGCGGCGAAGGCACTGCTCACCAAGGCCAGGGAGGCGTCCGTGACCGCGCTGCACGAGCTGCGCCAGGTCGTGCGGGGCATCCATCCGCCGGTCCTCGCCGAGCGCGGCCTCGGCGACGCCGTACGGGCTCTCGCCCTCGACAGCCCGCTGCACACCCGGGTGACCGTCGACCTGCCGGGACGGCCGCCGGTCCCCGTCGAGTCGGCCGCTTACTTCGCGATCAGTGAGCTGCTCACGAACGCCGTACGGCACGGCGACGCCACCGAGGCGTGGATCGATATCAGTCAGCGTGGCGGCAACCTGCGGATCAGTGTCACGGACGACGGGCAGGGCGGGGCCGATCCGGCACGTGGCACGGGCCTGAGCGGGATCGAGCGCAGGATCGCCGCTTTCGACGGCGTGCTCGCGCTGAACAGCCCGCCCGGCGGCCCGACGACGGCGGTCGTCGAGCTGCCGTTGGGCGCGGTCGCGACCCCGGTGCCGACCTGGCGGAGCGTGACGATCGCCGTGGGCTGGACGCTGTGCTGGCTCCCCCTGTTCCCGCAGGGACTGGTGCCGATGGTCTTCAAGATCCTCGATGTCCGCGAGAAGTCGTGGTTCCTCGCCCTTCATCTCCCCGAGCCGTTCCAGTGGCCCGTGATCGTTGGGATGATTCTCATGGGAGGCACCATGTTCACGGCTGCCGCGGTGCTCACCGCTCAGCAGAAGCGTGCGGAGGAGGGAGCGTGCGGGTAGTCCTCGCCGAGGATCTCCATCTCCTGCGTGAGGGCCTGGTCCATCTGCTCCGCGCACACGGCTTCGACGTGGTCGCCGCCGTCGAATCCGGTCCGGATCTGCTCGAAGCCCTGATCCGCGATCATCCCGATGTGGCCGTCGTCGACGTACGGCTCCCGCCGACCTTCACCGACGAGGGGCTGCAGGCGGCGCTGGCGGCACGCGAGCGGATCCCGGGGCTGCCGATCCTCGTGCTGTCCCAGCACGTGGAGCAGCTCTACGCCAGGGAACTGCTGGCCGACGGCTCGGGTGGAATCGGCTACCTGCTCAAGGACCGCGTCTTCAACGGCGAGCAGTTCGTGGACGCGGTGCGCCGCGTGGCCGCCGGTGGTACGGCCATGGACCCGGAGGTCATCGCAAAGCTGCTCGCCAGCAACGCACGCAACGAGCCGCTGAGCAGGCTCACTCCGCGCGAGCGCGACGTGCTGGAACTCATGGCGGAGGGAAGATCCAACGCGGCGATCGGCCAGCGGTTGTATCTGAGTGAGAGCGCGGTCGGCAAGCACACCGCCGGCATCTTCACCAAGCTCGGCCTGGTCCCCTCCGATGACGACAACCGCCGGGTGCTCGCCGTGCTGGCGTTCCTGAACCGCCGGTAGTTCCGGGGGCGGGACGGCCGTCTTCCCCCGCGCCGGTCATTTCTGTCGGCCCGGCGGGCTACCGTTGCAGCGAGACGTGGCGCGGGAGAGCAGGAGGTCAGGGTGAAATTCCAGGTGAACAGCAGCGTGCTCGCCGAGGCCGTGGCCTGGACCGCCCGTGTGCTGCCGGGCAGGCCCGCCCTGCCGGTGCTGTCCGGACTGCTGATCGAGGCCGCCGATGACCTGTACGTCTCGGCCTTCGACTACGATGTCTCGGCCCGTGCCCAGATCGACGCCGACGTCGCCGAGCCCGGCCGCGTGCTGATCCCGGGCCGGGTGCTGGTCGAGATCACCAAGAGCCTGCCGGACCGCCCTGTCGAGATCGCCAGAAGCGGTGCCGAGGCCGTGCTGCGCTGCGGCAGCCTGGAGTACAGCCTGCTCACGCTGCCGGACGAGGACTTCCCGAACCTGCCGCTCATGCCCCCCAAGATCGGCGCGGTGGGTGGAGGCGTCTTCGCTGCCGCTGTGGGGCACGTGGCCGCTGCGGCGAGCCGGGACGAGACGCTGCCGATGCTCACCGGCATCCGCGTCGACATCGACGGCGTCCAGGTCACGATGGCCGCCACCGATCGCTATCGGATCGCCGCCGAGGACTTCCTGTGGCATCCCGAGCGACAGGACGAACGGCACGGCGTGGTGGTGCCCGCACGGGTCCTGGTCGAGGTGGCACGCGCACTGCGCGGCGGCGAGGTGTCGATCGGGCTGGGCGAGAACATCGCCGGTTTCTCCAGCCATGGCCGCACCACAACGGTCAGGCTGCTCGACGAGCAGTTCATCGACTACCGGTCGCGGCTCTCACAGCAGTGGGCGATCCACGCCGACCTGGCCGTCGCCCCGTTCGTCGAGGCCGTCAAGCGGGTGGCGCTGGTCGCCGAGCGCAACACGGCCGTACGGCTCGCGTTCGCCCAGGACCACGTGCGGATCCAGGCGGGCGGCGCGGAGATCGGCCGGGGAACCGAGATCATCGAGGCCGAACTGGCGGGGGACGACATCCAGATCGCCTTCCAGCCGCACTACCTGCTGGACGGACTGAACGGAGTCGAGACCGAACGCGTACGGCTGTACATGGACTCGCCGACCCGCCCCGCCCTGATCACAGGCGAGGGCGATTCCGGCTTCCGCTACCTGGTGATGTCCCTCCGGCTCACCTAGGCCGCCCGGACGGCGCCTCACCGCGTTCTCGTCTTCACCCATGGCTCCCGCTGTGGGCTCTCCTCCGCCTTGCGAGGCATCCGTCTGGGCCTTGATCGCGACGGGCAGCACTTTTTCAACACGCCAGATGGCTGCCGGTCGCCCGGACGGCGCCCGTGAGTTTCGCGGTCGGCTCAGGGCCGGAATCGAGGGAGCGGAGTGGGAGGGAGCGAGGACCGCATGCGAAAGCCCGCACCAGCGGGCTTCGCAGCGGACCGGAGCTTCCTCCCGGCGCAGCGACCGGTCTCAGCAGTGACTGACCGGCCTCTCTGGGGTTCCGCGCCTGCGAGACGGTCGTTCGGATGGGGATCGGGAGGTTCAGGCGGAGGCGGTCAGGCTCTGCGTGTCGGTCAGCGCGATCAGGATGTGCTCCATGCACGCGTGGCCGGCCCGTTCCGCTGCTGCGGCATCCCCGGCGGCGATGGCCCGCACGATGGAGTCGTGGGGGATGTAGTTCTGCTCCAGCGAACCGCCCGCGGCCGCGATGCTCGCGCGAAGTGCGGCCGAGAAGTCGGTGTAAAGATCGATCAGGACGTTGTTGTGCGTCGCCTCCACGACTGCCACGTGGAACGCCAGATCCGCCTCGACGAACTTCTCGGGGTCGCCGTTCGCCCAGGCCTTCTCCCGCTCACCCAGGGCGATCTCGATGGCGGTCACGTCCTCGTCGGTGCGCCGGGTGGCGGCGAGACGCGCCGCCTCGACTTCGAGCGCGCGCCGAACCTCGAGGATCTCCAACTGCTCGGCGGCTTGCAGCCGCCGAGCCATCGCGCCTGACAGCTCGCTCGTCGCCCGGACGTAGGTTCCGTCCCCCTGGCGGCACTCCAGCAGCCCCGCATGGGTCAGCGCCCGCACCGCCTCGCGCACGGTGTTGCGGCCGACCCCGAGCTGCTCGGCGAGAACCGTCTCAGTGGGGATCTTGGCATGCATCCGCCATGAACCAGAGGTGATCTGCTCCTTGAGCTGGTCGATCACCTGGTCCACGAGAGACGCCCGCTGCGCCGTCCGCAGACTCACACTCAGCCTCCTTCGGGTGCCGGTCATCCCATGATGGAATGACCGGTCTACCCTAATTATTCCAGAGCCTCCAGACCAACGCCGGGGCCCCCGGGAGGCTCATCCGATCAGCATCGCCGAAGAGGTGGTGGAGCCCGGTATGTGGACACGAATTCCCACGGCTTCCAGGGCCCTACGATATGCCCCGGCCTGCTGGTCGACGTCACCGGCCTGTCCCCACAGGTCGCCGAGCCTGCGCCAGGCCTGCGCGGTCTCCCTGCTGGGGGCGGTCGCGTCGCCGTCGAGCAGCTCCCTGGCACGTCGCAGTGCCGGAGCCGCGTCGTGGGAGCGTGACAACGCGACTTCGGCGAGCACGAGATGCGCGGTGGCGGCAGTCGTCCCACGGATGGAGACCAGCAGATCCAGTGCCTGTTCGGCGAGATTCACTGCGGATTCCGTGTCGCCACCGCGAAGGCGCACATGACTCAGCACGACGAGGCTGCGCGCGTGCTCGGCCCGTTCGCCGGGAAACGCGGAGAAAACATCGGCCGCCGACGCCGCGAGGTTGTTGGCTCGGTCCAAATCGGCGTCTTCCACGTCGGCGGTGATCCGCGCCCAGTGCATGGCGATCCGCGCACGGCGCACCGCGATCCGGGCGGTCCGCCCCGCCGACAGGGCGTCCTCCGCGAGGCGGACGGCCAGCGCGGAGTCCTCTCCCTCGGCGGCGGCCACACTGGCCTGCCAGAGGGCGAGCACCTCGGAGGACTGATCGACGGCCGTCTCGGGCACCCCTGTCGCCGCGAGCACGCGCTCGACGTACGGCAGGCCGGTCTCGGTCTCGACCAGGGCGAGGGCCAACTCCACGGCGAGATCGCCCTCGGTGATGCCGAGCCGGTCGGCCTGGTCGAGGGCGTGGACGCCCAGATCCTGGGCACGCAGCCGGTCGCCGGCCCGCTGGTAGCACCGGCACAGCGAGACCACCAGGGGAAGGTCGGCGAGGCGCTCGGGATGCGCCGCCGCCTCCCGGCGGAGCCGTTCGTATGCCTCGACCGCAGGCCCGATGTCTCCCTGCGCCTCGAGTGCGCGGGCCACACCGACGCGTGCGTGCGCGGCGAGCACGGCGTTGTCCTCTCCCGCCGCCTTCACGATGTCGCCGAAGCGATCGGCGGCGGTGGCGGGGTCGCCGTGATAAAGCTCGAGCTCGGCATGTCGGAGGCCGAGCTCTGTGTCTATGCGCTGCCGTGGCTCGATGCCGTGGAGCAGGAACTCAGTGGTGCAACCGAGCCGCTCGGCGAGGAGTCGCGCAACGACTGGAGTGGGCGTCCGCTTTCCGGACTCGATGAGGGAGACGTAGCTGTCCGACAGGTCGGGCCCGGCCAATTGGGCCTGGGACATTCGCCTGCTCAACCGCAATCCGCGGACGCGGTCACCAATGGTTCCCTGACTCGGCATCTGATCTCTCAGGGCGGGGGATGGTCAATGATGGGGCCATAATGGCATGAAGCCGCCGAATCGTGTAACCCTCAACCAAGAATCGCCAGGTGAAGGTTCGATCACGGTCGATGTGAGTGGATGGACGCGACGGGGATCAGTCGTCGTCCGAGTCCTTGCCGGGGAAGATCATCTGACAGACCTCGAGGTACAAGGTCTCGGGGTAGGGGATGTAGGTAACGGTACGCAGCGCCTGATCCTGGCCGGCCGACTCCATGACGAACTCGCCGTAGCCGAGCATGCGGCCGAGGAGCGAGCGCTGGAAGCTCATGTCGGTGACCTTGCTCAGGGGCATCATCGCGACCTTGCGCGTGATTAGACCGGTGGTGAGGAGCATGCGGGAGGAGGTCACGACGAAGTAGTCGACCGACCACTCGGCGACCTTCCACACGAACCGGATGAGGAGCAGCAGCCAGGCCCACCAGACCAGGACGAGGGCCTGGCCCGCACCGCTGTCGCCCAGCCACTTGCTGAGCAGACCCGCGAGGATCAGCCCACCGAAGATCTCGGCGACCGGTCTGAGCAGCACGGCAGGATGACGCCTGACCATGATGACCTGGTGTTCGTGGGGGAGGAGGTAACGGTTGACCGACGACGGGGCGGAGTCCCCGTGGGTCACGAGTCTCATGTCAGGGTGGCGAAGAACTGAGCCATCGAGTTGGCCGCGTTGACCATGCCGTTGAGCGCTCCGTGGACCGTCCGGGCCGCATCAGTCGGCCTTGTCAACAGGTAGAAAGCCACCAGGACGATGGCCCCCCACTTGAGGACCTTCTTGGCTTGCACCGCCGTCACCACTCCCATGACCTATACATTACCCAGCCGCCCGGTTCGGTAAAGCGGTTGAAGCCGCCGAACATCGAGCCATGACCAACCGCTGCCGTCGTCCCCGTCCGCCGCACCCCCGCCGACCACGACACACACACCCGGCAGGCGTACGGCACGTGGAAACGAAGAGACGTCTTCATAACTCTACGTACCCATATAAGCGCGTAGTGTAACCGAGTTGCGGATGGTGTGACCGGGGGATTCACGACCAGAGAGTCGTCGCCGAGACGACAGGGGAATATGGCTACCGGGGTAGATCGGACCAAGCCGGTCAGATGACCTCGATCAAACCTCCGCCGGTCGAGCCGTACCGATCAAGACGGCACCCCGAATCGGACCCCGATGGTCGACGCGGCCGACTCGATGGCTCGGTTCTTCGCCACCCTGACATGAGATCGGATCGGAGCGACTCGATCGGCCGTACGGGTCAGACCACGCCGTAGAGGCGGTCTCCGGCGTCGCCGAGCCCGGGCACGATGTAGCCCTGCTCGTTGAGCCGCTCGTCGAGAGCGGCGGTCACCACGCGGATCGGTTTTCCAGAGTCCCGGAAGGCCTCGTCCATGTGCGCGATCCCCTCGGGCGCGGCCAGGAGGCAGATGGCGGTGACGTCCTGCGCTCCGCGGTCGAACAGGAACCGGACCGCCGCGGCCAGTGTGCCGCCGGTGGCCAGCATCGGATCGAGCACGTAGCACTGGCGTCCGGACAGATCCTCCGGCAGCCGGGTGGCGTAGGTCTGGGCCTTCAACGTGGACTCGTCGCGGATCATGCCCAGGAAGCCGACCTCGGCCGTGGGCAGGATGCGGGTCATGCCGTCGAGCATGCCGAGCCCGGCGCGCAGGATCGGCACGACGAGCGGCGCCGGACGGGCCAGTCGCACACCGTGGGCGGTGGTGAGCGGGGTTTCCACGGTGACGTCGGTCACGCGGACGTCACGGGTGGCCTCATAGGCGAGGAGCGTGACCAGTTCGTCGGCGAGCCGGCGGAACGTCGGCGAGTCGGTCCGCACGTCACGGAGAGTGGTCAGCTTGTGTGCGACGAGCGGATGATCGACGACAAGGGTCTCCATAGCAGGAAAAGTTACCGTGTCCTGGACCGATCCTCGACGTCGCCTGACTCTTTTGATCACAATTTGGGGTGACCGGCGGGCGGCGGAACGTCGAGTCTGCGACGATTGCGTGATGTGAGGACGGTGCCGGTGGAGATGACGATGACAGACGACGAAGACGCGCTTGACTTCGCCATCGTGGTCTACCGCGAGGATGACCATTGGGAGGCCGAGATGCTTCCGGTGGCGCTCACCTCCGACCTGCGCGGACTCGTCCAAGCCCTCCGCCAGACGCCGAGCATGGGCACCACGATTGGCATGGTCGCGGTAGGGGATGACTTCTTTGTGGTGTTACGGGTTTTCGGTGAACGGGTGAGCGTCTTCCTCTCGGACATCACGGCGGCGTGGGATTGGTCACTCGCGCGCCAGGTCCTCGAATACCTCGACGTACCCGTGCCGGAGGCCGACGAGGAGGATCTCGACGGCGTGTACCCGGCGGGAGATCTGTCCATCTTCGCCGACCTCGGGCTCGACGAAATGGAGCTGGGGGCGCTGTCCGGCGACCTCGATCTGCTGCCGGACGAGGTGCTGTCCAGCATCGCCGCACGGCTCGGATTCTCCCACCCGTTCGAACGCGCCGTCGACGCCGCCGTCGGCTGACCTCGGGAGACGGCAATGCCCTCGAGATCCAACCTCTTCTCCGCGGCCTTCGCCAGGATGGGCGGTCACTGGACCGGCGTCGAGGTCGACCTCGGCGAGGTCGAGATCGCCGACGACCTGGGCGACGCGGCACAGGAGACACTCAGGCTCAGCGGCGACGAGCTGATCCTGCTGTGCGTCGAAGTAGAGGACGAGTGGTTCGCGATCGTCCGCTATGAGGACGCCTTGGACCCCCGTGTGTTCATCTCCGACGCTCACGCCGCGATGGGCGACCCCCTCGGCGAACTTCTCGGTGAGCTCGCCGGGGTCGCCGTCGACGCGGACGCGCCCGACCTCGGCATCCGCCCGGTGGGCGACCTCGAGCTGCTCACCGACTTCTCGCTGAGCGCCGAGGAACTGCTGGAGCTCAGCATGGAGGAGGGCGTCCTCCCCGCGGACATCCTGTCCCTCATCGCCGAACGCCTCGGATTCGCCGACGAGCTCGACCGGCTGCGGTGAACGCGGGGCCGAACGCGGGGCCGGCGGAACGCTACGAGCCGGCGATGCGGCTCGCGCTGGCCGAGGCCGTACGAGCCGGGCGGCGCGGTGAGGTGCCGGTGGGCGCCGTCGTGCTGGGACCGGGCGGCGAGATTCTGTGCGTCGCCGGCAACGACCGTGAGAGAAGCGGCGACCCCACGGCTCACGCCGAGATGCTCGCCCTGCGCGAGGCGGCGCTGGCGACCGGAGAGTGGCGGCTCACCGGCTGCACGCTCGTGGTGACGCTCGAACCCTGCACGATGTGCGCGGGCGCCGCCGTGCTCGCCCGGGTCGATCGCGTGGTGTACGGCGCGGCCGACGAGAAGGGCGGCGCGGCGGGCTCGCTGTGGGACGTCGTCAGGGATCGCCGGCTCAACCACCGGCCCGAGGTCGTCATGGGCGTGCTGGCCGGCGAGTGCGCCGCCGTGCTCGGGGAGTTCTTCGCCGCCCGGCGCGGCTGAGCGGCCGTGAGGGCGGGCGCCGGAAGATGAATGGAAAACGGATGCGCGGACATCGCCATTCGTCCGGTAAGCTGCTGCGCGGTGGAGTCGCCTAGTGGCCGAGGGCGCACGCCTCGAAAGCGTGTGTAGGGCAACCTACCGTGGGTTCAAATCCCACCTCCACCGCCATGTGTGATGTCCCAGGGCATCGGAAACCCTCGAACCCACGGGTTCGGGGGTTTCACTCGTTTCTTCGGGGTTTCACTCGACTCGAGGTCCGATGCTCCGGCTTCGAGCGCTCCGGGGCCGACCGCCGTGGGCCGGATCAGTTCTCCAGTTCGAGGATCCGCGCGTGCAGCACGGAGCGCTGGTGGAGGGCCGCCCGCAGGGCGCGATGGAGTCCGTCCTCGAGGTAGAGATCGCCCCGCCACTGCACGACGTGCGGGAAGAGGTCTCCATAGAACGTCGAGTCCTTGGCCAGCAGCGAGTTGAGGTCCAGCACCGCCTTGGTGGTGACCAGCATGTCGAGCCGGATCTGGCGGGGCGGGATCCGCGCCCACTCACGGTGCGACAGGCCGTGGTCCGGATAGGGACGGCCTTCACCGATCATTTTAAAGATCACGGTATGTAGTTTAGGAGAGGACGGCGTCCGCCGGGTGAGGAGTTCGCCGTCCGTGATGGGGAAGCCGGTCGTACGGCCGCGCTCCCGCCCGGGTCAGATGCTCCCGGAGAAGGTGTCGCAGCGGGACGGGTCGCCGGATTGGTAGCCCCGTTTGAACCACTTCATCCGCTGCGCCGACGTGCCGTGCGTGAACGCCTCCGGGTCGACCCGGCCGCGTGCCCGCTTCTGGATGCGGTCGTCGCCCACGGCGGCCGCCGCGTCGAGCGCCTGCCGGATGTCGGCGTCGGTGAACCTCTGGGCGTAGAGACCGGTGCTCACGGCGTTGTCGGCCCAGACGCCCGCGTAGCAGTCCGCCTGAAGCTCCAGCCGTACGGAGCCGCTCTCGGCGCCGGAACCCCGGCCGGCCAGGTCCATCGTGCCGAGGAGGTTCTGCACGTGGTGTCCGTACTCGTGCCCGATCACGTACGCCTGGGCGAACGGGCCGCCCTCGGCGCCGAACTGGGAGTGCAGCTCGTCGAAGAAGGACAGGTCGAGATAGACGTGCCTGTCGGCCGGGCAGTAGAAGGGGCCGACCGAGGAGTCCGCGTAACCGCAGCCGGTGTCGACGCCGCCGGAGAACAGCGTGGTCTTGGCGGTCCGGTAGTCGGAGATCTGGCCCTCCCAGTACTTCTGGATGCTGTTGACCACCCCGACGACCCGGCATTTCTCGGACTGGTCGGCGTCCGCGCCGGTTCTGCACTGCAGGCTCAGGTCGGTGCCCGGTTGCAGCCCGGCCGGCTGTCCTTCCTCGCCGCTGAGGATCTCGGCCGGATTGACGCCGAAGATCAGGGCGAGGATGAGCACGATGATGCCGGCGGCGCCGCCGCCGAGGGCCAGGCCGCCGCGTCTGGATCCGCCACCGACGTCCTCCACCTGCGAGGCGTCGAGCCGCGCCCGGTCGTCGAAATCCACTTCGAACGCTCCCGCTGCTGGGACGATGTCTTGCGTGATCGAATGTCGTCGCCATTCTGCCCTGCCCGGAATCGGCGAGGCCAGTCGTCATCATGTCCCTCATGCGTAGTATGCGGGAGTGTCGCTTCTCCCCCCTCCGGCGACGCGGGAGCCGCACGCCGCTTCGCTTTCTGTCCGTGACAGGCTGCTCCCGCCGATGCCGGGCGATCCCCTGTGGGGATGGGTCGGCTCCCTGGTCGTGGCGCTGTTCGGGGGAATTCTGCGCTTCTATGACCTCGGCACGCCGCGCGCGGTGGTATTCGACGAGACCTACTACGCCAAGCACGCCTTCTCGCTGATCAGGTACGGCGTCGAGCGGCAGTTCGTCGACAACGCCGACGAGCTGATGCTGCGCGGCGGTGAGCGACTGTTCAAGGTCTGCGACACCGTCCAGGACTGCGCGACCTACGCGATGCACCCGCCGCTCGGCAACTGGATGATCGGCGTGGGGGAATGGCTGTTCGGTCTGACCCCGTTCGGCTGGCGGTTCATGCCCGCGCTCGCCGGCACCGTCTCGGTGCTCGTCCTCGCCCGTACGGCCCGCCGGATGACCCGCTCGACGCTGCTCGGCTGCCTCGCGGGTCTCCTGCTCGCCCTCGACGGCCTGCACTTCGTGCTCTCCCGTACGGCACTGCTGGACATCTTCCTGATGTTCTGGGTGCTCGCCGGGTTCGCCTGCCTGGTGGTGGACCGGGACAGGGCGAGGGCCCGGCTGGCCGACTGGCACGCGACGGCCTCCGCGACCCCCGCGTCCCCGGGGCGGGGGCCGGGACCACGGCTCGGTCCGCGTCCGTGGCGCCTCGCCGCCGGCCTCTGCCTGGGCGCTGCGCTGGCGACGAAGTGGACCGGCCTGTTCTTCATCGTCGCCTTCGGGATCATGACGCTCGCCTGGGACGCCGGTGCCCGCCGCGCGGTGGGCGTACGCCGCCCCTACGTCGAGACGGCGAGGCGTGATCTGCCGCTCGGGGCCGCCTGGATGGGAATCGCACCGATCATCGTCTACGTCGCGTCGTTCGCCGGCTGGCTGGCCACGGCCGCCGGCTGGGGCCGCGACTGGGATGGGGCGACGGCGCCCGGGCGGTCCTTTCTCATCGAGTCGCTGCGCTCGCTGATGTCCTACCAGCTGCAGGTGCTCGGCTCCCACACCGGCCTGACCACCCACCACGACTACCAGTCCGACCCCTGGACATGGCCGCTGCTGCTGCGCCCGGTGGCGTTCTTCTACCGGGAGACCGCCGGCGGATGCGGCGCGGAGACCTGCCGCGCGTCGATCGTGGGCGCAGGCACGCCCCTCATCTGGTACGCGGCGCTGCCCGCGCTCGTCGCCATGATGATCTGGTATTTCGCCGCGCGCGACTGGCGGGCCGGCGCCCTGCTTCTGGCGTACGGCGCCGGTTGGCTGCCGTGGTTCTACTACGCGATCGCCGACCAGCGCACGATGTACCTGTTCTACGCGCTCCCGATGCTGCCCTTCATGATCTTGGCCATCGTTCTGTGCTGCGGGCTGATCATGGGTACGGCCGGGGCCTCCCAGGAGCGGCGTACGGTCGGTGTCACCCTGGTGGGCGCTTTCACGCTGCTGGCGCTGGTGAACTTCTGGTGGATTTCGCCCATCCTCACCCTTGAGCCCCTGCCGGTCGATCAATGGTTCAGCCGGATGTTCTTCCAGAGCTGGATCTGACCCGCCGAACGCCTGCTCCGATTCCTACTTGTTTGATAATCTCTCCTCATGACAGCGATGCTCAACGAGTACGACATCGGCGAGGGGCCGGCGACCAGGGTGAGCCTCTCGCTGCCGGAGGGCACGGCCGAGGCGATCCGCCGTCGCGTGGGCAAACGCGAGTTCTCGGCCTTCATCACCTCCGCGGTGGAACGGGAACTGCGCGGTCTGATCCTGGACGAATACCTGGCCGACTACGAGCGGCGGCACGGGTCGATCCCGGCGGAGGCGCAGCACAGGGCACGTCAGATCTTCGACGAGGTGTTCGCCGAGGAGGGAGAGTGGCCCGCAGGAAGCTGAGCCACGAGGGCACACTCGTCCTCGACTGCGAGGGCCTCGCCAAGATCGTCGACGACGACGCCTCCGTGGTGGCGATGATCGCTGAGGCACGCAGAAGGGGCATGGAGGTGGTGACCAGTGCGCTGACCATCATCGAGGCCGCGCACCGCCGTACGGACGGCGCCAGGCTGAAGTGGCTCCTGTCCGGCCTACGGATCGAACGGGTGGGCGAGGAGGAGGCGAAGGCCGCGTCCGCCATGCTGATAGACGCGGGTCTACACGGTCACAAGTATGCGATCGACGCCGCCGTCGCCGAGATGGCGGTACGGCAACGCCGTCCGGTCGCGATGCTCACCTCGGACGTCGACGACATGACCAAGCTCTGCGGTGACCACGTCCACCTGGTGTCCGTCTAAGCTGCCGGCGCCCGGCGAGGTGAGGGGGGCGACCCGGGGGGACGGAGAACGACGAAGGGCCCGGCTGGATCTGTCCGGGCCCAACGCGTTCTTGCTGCTCAACCAAGCGCGGAGGATGCGAGATTCGAACTCGCGAGGGGTTGCCCCCAACACGCTTTCCAAGCGTGCGCCCTAGGCCAACTAGGCGAATCCTCCGTCGCACAGCTTAGCGGACTTTCCAGTGTGCGATGACCGGCACGGGAGCACGGGTTTCCCGGTCTGCGCATCCCCGCGAAGTGGTTAGACTGTCCCTGGACCCCTCGCGCGGCGTCATCCTGTGAACCTCCCCAGGGCCGGAAGGCAGCAAGGATAAGCGGGCTCTGGCGGGTGTGCGAGGGGTTCTTCAGTTAGCGGAACCGCCCGCCGGGTCTACCCCCCGAGGAGACGGCATGAGTCTTGCGCTGTACCGCAAGTACAGACCCGGGACGTTCGCCGAGGTCAAGGGGCAGGAGCACGTCACGGAACCGCTGCGCCAGGCGCTGCTCAGCGGACGGGTCAACCACGCCTACCTGTTCAGCGGTCCGCGCGGTTGCGGTAAGACCTCCAGCGCCCGCATTCTCGCCCGCTCGCTCAACTGCGAGAAGGGGCCGACGCCCGACCCCTGCGGCGAGTGCGAGTCGTGTGTCGCCCTCGCGCCCACCGGGCCGGGCCATCTCGATGTGATCGAGATAGACGCCGCCTCGCACGGTGGCGTCGACGACGCGCGCGATCTGCGTGAGCGGGCCTTCTTCGCTCCGGTCTCGGCCCGCTTCAAGATCTACATCATCGACGAGGCCCACATGGTCACCCGTGAGGGCTTCAACGCGCTGCTGAAGCTCGTCGAGGAACCGCCGCCGCACCTCAAGTTCGTCTTCGCCACCACTGAACCGGAGAAGGTCATCGGGACGATCAAGTCCCGGACCCACCACTATCCCTTCCGGCTCATGCCGCCGGCCACGCTCCGGCAACTGATGGAGGAGATCCTCGAGTCCGAGTCGGTGCCGTACGAACCGGCCGCGCTGCCGCTCGTGGTCCGCGCGGGCGCGGGGTCGGCCCGTGACTCGCTGTCGATCCTCGACCAGCTCCTCGCCGGCGCCGACGAGGCGGGCATCACCTATCAGCGTGCGGTCTCGCTGCTCGGCTACACGGACGGGGACCTGCTCGACGAGGTGATCGGCGCGTTCGCCCGGCGCGACGGCGCACAGGTGTTCAACGCGGTCAACCGGGTGATCGAGGGCGGCCACGACCCCCGCCGCTTCGCCGCCGACCTGCTGGAGCGTCTCCGCGATCTGGTGATCCTGGCGAACGTGCCCGAGGCGGCGTCCAGTGGGCTGTTCGACCGCCCGGCGGACGAGCTTGAGCGCCTGCAGGAGCAGGCAGCCTCCATGGGACCGGCCGAGCTGACCCGGGCGGCCGAGGTGTTCAACGCCGGGCTGACCGAGATGCGCGGGGCCACCTCTCCCCGCCTGCTGCTCGAGTTGATGTGCGCCCGCGTGCTGCTGCCCGCCGCAGATCAGGGCGAGATGGCGCTGCTGGCCCGGCTCGAACGGCTGGAGCGCGGCGCGCTCGCCGCCCCCGTCGCCGGTCCCTCCGCCGGTTCGCCCGCCTCCGTTCCTCCCGCCGCTGCTCGCCCGCCCGTCGCCGCTCCGCGGCAGCCGGCCCCGGCGCCGGATCCCGCGCCGGTCGCGGCACCGCCGCCACCCGCCGCCCAGCCACCCGCCGCCCAGCCGCCTGCGGCTCGTACGGCTCCCGCCCCCGCCGCGGACGACTGGCCCACGCCCGTACGGCCGGGTGGTGGTGCTCAGGCCGTCGACGCCCGTACGGCTCCGCCCGGCGGAAACGCGCGGCCGGAGCAGCACGGCGGACAGCCCGCGGCGCAGCACGGCGGACAGCATGGAGCGGTGCAGCAGGTATGGCCGCAGGTTCTCGAAGCGATCAAGAACCGGCAGCGGGTGGCTTGGATGATCATCAATGCCCAGGGCCGGCTGCTCGGCGTCGAGGGCGACCTCGTGACCGTCGGATTCGAAAAGCCCGGCGACGTCCAGGGCTTCCTCAAGGGCAAAAGAGACGAGGTGGTCGCGGCGGCCCTGGGCGACGTGCTCGGCGGAAACTGGCGGGTCGACGTGGTGGTCGGCGGCGCCGGACCAGCGGGCCACGCCTCGCGCGGCCCGGCCTCGCGTCCCGCCGCTTCGCCGGGTCAGCGGCCACAGGGGGGCGGCGGCCCCGCCCGGTCGTCCGCGGCTCCGGCCCCGGGCGCCGCCGGCGCGGCCCGGCCGTCCGCGGCGACGGCCGGTGCACAGGGTCGTGGCCAGGAGAGGGCGTCCGAAGTCGCGGGCCGGGGTCAGGACGCGCGCGCGACCGACGTCTCCCGTACCGGCGGCGACACCCGCACCACCGATGAGAGCTGGCCGGACGAGCCGTCGGACGACTTCCACGGATCGGAGACGCCCGCAGGAGCGGCTTCGGCGGCGAGGTCGGCGGTCAGGGCCGCAACCCAGAGCCGGTCGCGCCAGGCCTGGCCGGACGCCGTCCCCCGCCGGGGCAGGACCGGCGCCGGCTCCGATCTCGACGACGTCGACCCGCTCAACGACGCCGACGCCGACGTGAGCGATCTGACCGGTCTGGCCCTTGTACAGCGGGAGCTCGGCGGTCAGATCATCGAGGAGATCGACCACTCCTGAACCGGCGGTCGGCGGAACAGCGCGAAGCGGGCATAGAGGGTCTCTCCCGGCGCGGCTCCTCCACGTATTCATGATCGCAGGCAGGCGCCGTGCCGTACGGGATCCGATCGGCGGGGACACGTGCGCACGCCGGTGTCGGAACGGCGGCGGACACCGTAGGCTCATCGCGACGAACATGTCGCTGGACGCTGAGGAGCACACGATCGTGAATCCAGGAGATGTCAATCTTCAGCAGCTGCTGGAGCAGGCTCAGCTGATGCAGCAGCAGCTCGTCACCGCGCAGCAGGAGCTCAGCGATGCCGAGATCGAGGGAAGCGCCGGGGGCGGGCTCGTCGTCGCGACCGTGAACGGTAGCGGCGAGCTGCTCGAACTCGAGATCAGTCCGTCGGTGATCGACGCCGACGACCCGCAGGAGACCGCGGAGACCATCGCCGACCTCGTCCTGGCCGCGGTCCGGGACGCCGTGCGCGCCGCGGCCGAGATGCAGCAGGAGAAGCTCGGTCCGCTCGCGCAGGGACTCGGAGGCGGTCTCGGCCAGCTGCCGGGGTTCTAAGCCATGTACGAGGGGGTCGTCCAGAACCTGATCGACGAGTTGGGGCTGCTGCCCGGCGTCGGTCCCAAGAGCGCGCAGCGCATCGCGTTCCACGTGCTCGCCGCCGACCCGGTGGACGTGCGGCGACTGGCGCACGCGCTGCTCGAGGTCAAGGAGAAGGTGCGCTTCTGCCGGGTCTGCGGCAACGTCGCGGCGGAGGAGGAATGCCGGATCTGCCGGGATCCCCGGCGCGACCCGCAGGTGATCTGCGTGGTCGAGGAGTCGAAGGACGTCGTGGCGATCGAGAAGACCCGCGAGTTCCGTGGCCGCTACCACGTGCTCGGCGGCGCGATCAGCCCGATCGACGGCATCGGCCCGGACGACCTCAAGATCCGCGAGTTGATGACACGGCTGGCCGACGGCCAGGTGACGGAGCTGATCCTCGCGACCGATCCGAATCTCGAGGGCGAGGCGACGGCCACCTATCTGGCCAGGCTCGTCAAGCCCATGGGGTTGAAAGTGACACGACTGGCCAGCGGCCTGCCGGTGGGCGGTGACCTCGAGTACGCCGACGAGGTCACGTTGGGCCGCGCTTTCGAAGGACGGAGGCTGCTGGATGTCTGACGAGTGGAACGGTCTGGCCGCACGCGTCGCCGGGCATGCGCAGAACTACATCGACGGCCTGACCCGCCTCGCGGGCGGCGAGGGCGGCGACGCGATCCTGCCGCTGCTGCTGATGGAGGTGGCCCAGGTCAGTCTCGCGGGCACCCAGCTCGGGGCCGTACAGGACGTGATCCTGCAGGGCAACTTCGAGCCGCCGTTGGGGGATGACCCCGACATAGATCCTCTGCGTACGACTCTCGCCGTACGACTGGGCCCGGTGGACGACTACGCCGAGGTGTTCGATCCGTACAAGGACACGGCGGTCACGCCGTACCGGCTGTCGGACGATCTCACGGCGGTGGCTGTCGACCTCATCCACGGACTGCGGCATTACCGGGCCGGGCGTCCGCTGGAGGCGCTCTGGTGGTGGCAGTACTCATACTTCAACACCTGGGGAAACCACGCGGGAGCCGCGTTGCGCGCCCTGCACGCGCTCGTGGCGCACACCCGTCTCGACGTGGTCGAGGAGAGCACGATCGTCTGAGCACGGCTGATCCGCCCGCGGTCTCCGTCCGGTCCGTGCGGCGCGGCCGTTCCGACGTCCATATGCTGGTCTGCCCCGGCCCGCCGGAAGGCGTCCCAAGTACACTGTGAGCTCCACGTCCTGATTCGTTGGAGATTCCAGTGGCCCTCGTTGTCCAGAAGTACGGTGGTTCGTCGGTGGCGGACGCGGCCTGCATCAAGCGGGTCGCCCAGCGGATCGTCACGACGAAAAAAGCCGGCAACGAGGTCGTGGTGGTCGTGTCCGCTATGGGCGACACCACCGATGAACTGCTGGAGCTGGCTCAGCAGGTGTCGCCGCTGCCCCCGGGGCGTGAGCTGGACATGCTGCTGACCGCCGGCGAACGCATCTCGATGGCGCTGCTCGCGATGGCCATCGCCAACCTGGGTCACGAGGCGCACAGCTTCACCGGTTCCCAGGCCGGGGTCATCACCGACTCCACCCATGGCAAGGCACGCATCATCGATGTGACGCCCGGCCGCATTCGCGAGGCGCTGGACGCCGGACAGATCGCGATCGTGGCGGGTTTCCAGGGCGTCTCCCAGAACACCAAGGACATAACGACGCTGGGTCGGGGAGGATCCGACACCACGGCCGTCGCACTCGCCGCCGCGCTCAAGGCGGACGTCTGCGAGATCTACACCGATGTGGACGGCATATTCACCGCCGATCCCCGCATCGTGCCGACGGCACAGCAGATCCCTCGCATCTCCTACGATGAGGCGATGGAGATGGCCGCGTGCGGGGCCAAGATCCTCCATTTGCGCTGCGTGGAGTACGCCCGTAGGTTCCGTCTGCCGATCCACGTCAGAAGCTCGTTCAGCACCAGGCAAGGCACGTGGGTCGTGTCCGATCCCAATACCGAAGGAACCCAGATGGAGCAGCCCATCATCTCCGGAGTCGCCCACGACCGGAGCGAGGCCAAGATCACTGTGGTCGGGGTGCCCGACAAGGTCGGCGAGGCTGCCGCCATCTTCAGAACCATGGCCGACGCCGACGTCAACATCGACATGATCGTGCAGAACGTGTCGGCCGCGACGACCAGCCGTACGGACATCTCGTTCACGCTCCCGGGTGGCGACAGCCAGGCGGCGCTCACCGCGCTGAAGAAGATTCAGAGCCAGGTGGCCTTCGAGTCGCTGCTGTACGACGACCAGATCGGCAAGGTCTCCCTGATCGGGGCGGGGATGCGGTCGCACCCCGGCGTCACGGCGAAGTTCTTCGGCGCGCTGGCCGACGCCGGCGTGAACATCGAAATGATCTCCACCTCGGAGATCCGCATCTCGGTGATCGTGGACCTGGACGACGTGGACACCGCCGTCGCCGCCGCGCACCGGGCGTTCGACCTCGACGCCGACCAGGTCGAGGCGGTTGTGTACGGAGGTACCGGACGATGAGTCGTAAGCCCACCCTCGCTCTCGTCGGCGCGACCGGTGCCGTCGGCACCGTGATGCGCGAGATCATCAGTGGCCGCGAGGACGTCTACGGCGAGATCCGCCTGGTCGCCTCCGCCCGCTCGGCCGGAAAGGTCCTGCCGGTACGCGGCGAGGACGTGGTCGTCCAGGCGCTGGCCGCCGAGGTGTTCGACGGCGTCGACATCGCCATCTTCGACGTCCCCGACGAGGTGTCCGCAGAATGGGTGCCGATCGCCGCCGGGCGCGGTGCGATCGTGATCGACAAGTCGGGCACGTTCCGGATGAACCCCGAGGTGCCGCTGGTCGTACCGGAGGTCAACCCCGGCGACGCACGCGACCGGCCCCTCGGCATCATCGCGACGCCGAACTGCACCACGCTGTCGATGATGGCCGCCATGGGCGCCCTGCACGAGGAGTACGGCCTGCGCGAGCTGGTCGTGGCCTCCTACCAGGCCGTCTCGGGCGCCGGCGTGGCCGGTCCGGCACGGCTGTACGACGAGGTCGAGGCGCTGGCGGGTGACCGGAGTGTCGGCCAGGCGGCCGGAGACGTGCGCAAGGTCATCCAGAACAAGCTCGGCGACGTCGAGTCGCCGTTCCCCGCGCCGATCGCGTTCAACGTCGTGCCGTGGGCCGGCTCGCTCAAGGACGACGGCTGGGCGTCGGAGGAGCTCAAGCTCCGCAACGAGTCGCGTAAGATCCTCGGCATTCCGGACCTCAAGGTCTCGGCGACCTGTGTCCGTGTCCCGGTCGTGACCACCCACTCGCTGACCGTACACGCGACCTTCGAGCGGGAGATCACGGTGGCGGACGCGCACCGCGTCCTGGAGGCGGCGCCGACGGTGATCCTCATGGACGACCCGGGCAGCGGCGTCTACCCGATGCCGATCGACGTCGTGGGCACCGATCCCACCTACGTCGGGCGGATACGTCAGGCGCTTGACTTCCCGAACACGCTCGACCTCTTCGTCTGCGGCGACAACCTGCGCAAGGGCGCGGCCCTCAACGCCGCGGAGATCGCCGAACTGATCGCCGCCGAGTTCGCCTGACCACCCATCCCCGCCACCCCATCCTTTCCACCCCATCCCCGTGATCTTGCGAATTCTCGCAGGATGGGGCCCTGACCAGGCCTTCTCCTTTGCGTGATCTTGCAGATGATTGCAGGGATGGGTGCTGACCTGCGGTTACGCCCTTCGTGATCTTGCACTCTGCCGTCGATGTCGAGTGCAAGATCACGGATGGTGTTTTCCCTGGTAGGGCAGACCCCTTGCGAGAAACTGCAAGATCACGACGTGTGTTCGCCCAGCCTGTACGGCCACCGTGCGAGTTATCGCAAGATCACGGGAGGGGGTGGAGGTGGGGGTGCTGGGTGTGCGAATCGGGTGGGGGTTTGGGGGGTCAGAGGAAGAGGATGTCCCAGTGGGTGCGCTCATCGGCGTAGACGGCCGAGGCTGAGGACATCGCCGAATTGGAGGGCGGACGGTAGAGTGTCGAGCCGTCGCCCCGGCTTTTCAGCCGACGGAATTTCCCCCTGACATAGGCATCGATGCACTTGTTGTGGGCGATGTCGACCTTGTAGCCGTTTTCGTGGCTGTAGCGTCCGTCGGCGTGGCCGGTCTCGGTACCGCCCGTGATCGTGATCTCGCAGCCGCTGGCGCGTCTGAGGTCGATCAGCCGCATGAGCGTGCCGTACCTGATGGAGTCCAGCGACGTGCACGATGACTTGCGCCGGTCGGTGCAGCGTCCGGTGGACGTCCACTTCAGCCCGGCCTCGGCCACATGTCGCGCGGCATCCTGCTGGTTCAGTCTCATGGCGGCGGCCGAGGTGTCCCAGGTGATGACCTTGGCGGTGAATGTGCCGGCCAGGGGGATCCCCACCGTTGGGAGCTCCAGCGTCACCTCTACCGCGGCATCCGGTTCCGTCGCGTCCACCTCGGTCTCCTCCACTCCGGTCTCCTCGACTTCGGCGTCTTCGGATATCGGTTCGTCCGGCGCCGGCTCGGCCGCCGCCACCGGAATCTCGGCCGCGGCCAGGATCTCCTGCGCCACGGCGATCTCCTGCGCCACGGCGATCTCGTGTGCCATGGGAATCTCGGATGCCGTCGGAATCTCGTGCGTCACCGTGATCTGCCGTGTCACCGGCGGCGGAGCGGCGGCTCCCGGCAGGTGGTTCGATATGTCCTTCTGCATGGGCAGGGCGACCAGGACGACGGCGGTCATCCAGGTCCGCCCCCACCACGATGGGTGCGAATGCATGTGTTCCCCGGTGGATCATTCCTTGTCCTTCTTTGAGGGGGAGCAGCTCGGGGATCGTGACAGGGTGATCAATCCCACGGTCGGTGATCGGTCATTCCTGCCGGACGGTGGAATTTGCCGCCGCATAGCGATCATCTGGAGGGTCCGTGACCGTCCGGTATCCTGCGGCGGACGGATCGCCGTAGTTCACGCCGTATGGCGAGTTCAGTCGGGTCTGATCCGATTCCTGGGCTTTGAATTCACCAGGGTCCGGCCAACGAGCCCGGTTTCCGATTCGCCGGGACCAATTGCTGGATTTCGCGGCCCGCCCTCATGAAGGACCCCCTCGGAAAGGACGGCGTGGTGGACTTGGACGAGTTGCTGTCGCTGGATGCGGTCGGCCAGGCGGAGGCCGTACGGAACGGGGTCGTCTCCCCCAGCGAGCCGGCCTTGGCGGCGATCGCCCGCATCGAGGCCCTCGACGGCGAGCTCAACGCGGTGGTCCACCGGCGGTTCGAGCGGGCCCTCGCCGAGATCGACGACATCCCCGAGAACGCGCCCTTCCGGGGTGTGCCGGTCCTGCTCAAGGACATCGGCTGGGAGTCGGCCGGAGATCCCTGCGGGGCGGGATCGAAGATCCTCGACGGTGTGGTGGCCGACCACGACTTCCACGGCACCTCGCTGCTGCGCCGCGCCGGGTTCGTGATCCTGGGCCGGACCAACGTCCCCGAGCTGGCGACGACGATCACGACTGAGCCGTTGGCGTACGGACCGACCAGGAACCCGTACCACCCGGACTATTCCGCCGGCGGTTCCAGCGGTGGCTCGGCCGCGGCGGTGGCGGCCGGGATGGTTCCGGTGGCGACGGCGAGCGACGGCGGCGGATCGATCCGCATCCCGGCGAGCATGTGCGGCCTGGTCGGGCTGAAGCCGACCCGGGGGCGGGGCAGCGTCGGGCCCTCGCTGGCCGAGTCGTGGGGCGGGCTCTCGACCACCGGCGTGCTGACCAGGACCATGCGGGACACCGCGGCGCTGCTCGACCTGCTCTCGGAGCCGATGCCGGGCGACCCGTACACCGCGCCGGCGTGGCGGCGGCCCCTGGCCGAGGAGGTCGGCGCGGACCCCGGGCGGCTGCGCATCGGTTTCGTCACCGTCCATCCGCGCGGCGAGGTTCCGGAGGACGCCGAGGCGACCGCCGCCGTGACGAGGACGGCGGCTCTGCTGGAATCGCTCGGACACGAGGTCGTGCCGGCTTACCCCGAGGCCCTGGCCGATCCGGATTTCCCCATATACCACAGCGCGATCATCAGCGCGAACGTGGCCGCCGAGCTGGAGACCATCGCCGCGCTGCGGGGCAGGCCGGTGGAGTCGGCGGAGCTGGAGCCGCGCAACCGGCTGGTGGCCGAGGCCGGCCGGAGCATGTCCGCCACCGACTACCTGGCCGCGCTGGGCATGCTCAACGGGTACCGCCGGCGGATGGCATACTGGTGGACCGGCCATCCCACGGCCCCGCATCCCACTGCACCAGATTCGGCGGCATCGGGGTTCGACCTGTTGCTCACGCCGACGCTCGCCGTCGCCCCCTTTCCGCTCGGCTGGATCTCCGACGACGACGTCTATCTGGCGCTGGAGCGAGCCGGGATCGGCGCGGCCTTCACCGCGCCGTTCAACTCCACCGGTCAGCCCGCGATCTCGCTTCCCGCCGGTCGTACGGCCACCGGCCTGCCGGTCGGCGTCCAGTTCGTGGCCGCCGCGGGGCGTGAGGACCTGCTGATCCGGATCGGCGCCCAACTGGAGATCGCCGCTTGAGCGGAACCGGCGGGAACCCGCCGTACGTTAACGGGAGGGCAAAGAGGGCACGTTACCGGTGGAGGTGTGCTCATGGCGAAGGCGGCCAAAGGGGGACGGGCGGCGGCGACGTGGCGTGCGTACCGTGAGGTGTCCCAGCCCGGTTCGCCCGGCGTCGGCAGCCGGATCAAGGCGATGCCCCGGATGCTGCGCGCCGCGCTGCGGGGTGACTACCACGGCCTCACCAGGGGCAAGGTGGCGATGTTCGGCGCGGCCCTGGCGTACATCATCTCGCCGATCGACGTCGTCCCCGAGCTCCTGCTCGGGATCGGCGTCGTGGACGATTTCGGGGTGTTCCTCTGGCTGACGACGGCTCTGCTCGGCGAGAGCGGCCGGTACGTGGAGTGGGAGCGGCAGGACCCGCCCCCACCCCATGCGAACCGACCCGGCTAGAGCTGCTCCATGCGCAGCCAGGCACGCGACGGCAGCGGATGTCCGAACAGGCGGGCGGCGTTGCCGTACGCGACCCGGGCGATGTCGGCGGGCGGCAGGCTGCCGAGGTTGCGTGCCACCGTGCGCTGGGTGTCCGGCCAGGTGGACTCGGCACGCGGATATCCGCTCTCCAGCAGCACGTGCTCCATGCCGACGGCCATCCGTACGGCACTGAGCGCGCTGTCGTCCAGGGTGCCGAAGTAGAAGTTCCGCCGCAGCACCTCGCTCGGCTTGAGGCCGCCGTCCCAGTGGGACTCGCCGCCCACCAGGTGATCGAGCGCGTAGTCGGCGCGCTCGGCCAGCATCGGCAGCCAGCCAACGCCGCCCTCGACGATCAGGATGCGCAGCGCGGGGAAGCGCAGTGCGACCCCCGACCACAGCCAGTCGGCGCACGCGAACATCGCGCTCGCCGGGATCAGCGTCGTTATCGCCTCGATCGGAGTGTCCGGCGACGGCACCGGGGCCCACGAGGAAGCGCCCGTATGCAGGCAGACGACCGTGCCGGTCTCCTCGCAGGCGGCGAAGAACGGATCCCAGTGGCGGCTGTGGATGGACGGCAGACGCAGTCTCGTCGGGAACTCGGGGAAGACCACGGCCTTGAAACCGCGTGAGGCGTTGGCCCTGATCTCCTTGGCCGCGACGTCGGGGTCGCGCAGCCAGGGGATCTGCAGCGCGATCATGCGCTCGGGATAGGTGCCCGCCCACACGTCGACGTGCCAGTCGTTCCAGGCCCGGACCAGGGCGAGGCCGAGGTCCTGGTCACGGGTCCTGGCGAACAGCACGCCCGCCTGGTTGGCCAGCATGCCGGGGAAACACAGGGCCGCCCAGGTCCCGGCGCGGTCCATGTCGGCGATCCTGGCCTCGATGTCGTGGCAGCCGGGCCGCATCTCCTCGAAGCGGACCGGGTCGAGCGTCCACTGCTCCTTGGGCAGGCCGGCGCCCACGTCCAGTCCGGCACACGGGTAGGTGGCCCCGCCGTAGCGCCATACCTGATGGCCCGCCTCGGTCTCCACGACCTTGGGCGCGTGGTCCTTGTACTTCTCGGGCAGGCGGTCGTCGAATAGATCGGCCGGCTCGATCAAGTGATCGTCGACCGATATGATCACGTAGTCCCGCCGCCTCGGCTCTGGGTCGGGATGCAGCGGCGTCGTCACACTGGTAACCGTACGGCCAAGGGGTCACACCGAACAAGCTGCGAGGTCTCCGGTTGGTATCCGTTCGCTCACCACGCGATGCCAACGGCCGGTAGAACCCCTAAACTGAGGCTTTTGCCGGGCTGTCCGACCCCATGGCCCGCAGGTCACGGGCCTCTCGGCGGATGAGCAGCGCCCAGCCGCCGACCGCCACCCCGATGAAGATCCACCACTGTACGGCGTAGGCCAGGTTGAGGCCGCCGCCACCGCCCACATCGGGCACGGGCACCGGGTCGGGCGTCTCCACGGCCTGCGGCTCCTGTTCGGTCAGCTCCACGAACCCCCCGAAGAGCCCGTACGGCAGGCCCTTGCCGATCTCCGCGGTGTCGATCAGCAGCACCTGGCCGGGGGGCAGGCCGTCCCGGAGTCTGATGCCGGTGCTCTCCGCCGACTCGGCGGGCCGCAGGCGGCCGGTGACCGTCACGTCGCCGCCGGGCGGCGCGGGGACCGGCGGGTGCGCGTCGGGGGTCGCGCCGGGCGGCACCCAGCCGCGGTTCACCAGCACCGCGCCCCGGGCCGTGACGAGCGGGGTCACCACGTAGAACCCCACCCTGCTGTTCTGTGTGCGTCGCCGTACGACGACCTCGTGCGCGGGGTCGTAGCGTCCGGTGACGGTGACCGGCCGGTATCGCATCGTCTGGGGGACGGTCCCGCCGACGGTGTCGAGGCGTTCGATCGGCACCGCCGGCTCCTTCAGGTTGGCGGTGATCCGGGTGCTCTGCGCCGACCGCTCCTCGAACCTCCCGTACTGCCATTTCCCGAGGAAGAAGAAGGCCGGAATCAGCGCGAGCACGAGCAGGTGGAGCCCGACCCAGCGCGGAGTGACGAGGAAGCGGTACACGTGAACCAGCGTAGGCAGCCCTCCGGGTGGTCGTGCTTCCGCCCGCCGTCTCCCGGGACGCCGGGCGGCGACCCGGGCCGGGCGGTGCCGTACGCCCCGGAAAGGGACCGCGAGGACGAGATGAGATCATGTATTCGTGAGCGCGCTGTTATCATTCTTAAAAACCAGTCCATATTTGCAGAATAAGGTTCTGTTGCGTCACCATTGAAGTTGTGGAAACCGTGAAGAGCGCGAAGAACGGCCGGGACGGCCGGGCCCGGATCATCGAAGGGGCGCTGCGCCGGTTCAGCCAGAACGGTGTCTCGGCCACGACGCTCGCCAGCCTCCGGCAGGAGAGCGGCGTCAGCGTCGGGAGCTTCTACCACCACTTCACCAGCAAGGAGCACGTCTTCGGGGTGCTCTACACCGAGACCCTGAGGATGTATCAGGACGCCTTTCTGCGTGAGCTCATCCGGCATGACGACGCGCGTGCCGGAATCGGGGCCATCGTCGCGCTGCACATGGCCTGGTGCGGTGAATACCCCGAGCGGGCCCGGCTGCTGATAAGCGAGCGCCCGCCGCGCCGCAACGAGCCCGGCGGCCCGGACGTCGCGGAGTCGCGGCGCGACTTCTTCCGCCAGGTCGCGGACTGGTGGCGTCCGCACGTCAGGAACGACGTGCTCCGCCCCGTCCCGCCGACCATGTGCTACGTGCTCTGGCTCGGCCCGGCGCAGGAGATGTGCCGCCTGTGGTTCGCTGGCGCGCATCAGCCCTCGGACGAGGAGATCCGCGAACTCGGCGAGGCCGCCTGGAACAGCCTCCGCATGCCGCGGGCCGTACCCGCCTGACCTCCGGAACACAGGGCGCGACCCGCCGCCCGCGATAGATTCTTCTCCGTGGATGTCCCTTCCGAGCTGGCGCTCCGGCTTCGTGACAGGTTTCTCGAGATCGGGTACACGATCGACGGCGTACGGGAGCGGCTGGGCGACGTGGCCGCGACCGCGCTGGCGCGTGAGGAGATCGTGCCGGCCCTGCGTGCGACCCGCGAGGGCGATCCGCTCGCCGTGTTCATCCGGCTGTGGTGGCTGGGCGTCCCGGTCAGCGCGGCGGCGCCGGACCTGCCGCTGCATGATCTCATCGACGCCGGGTTGCTGGCCCGGGTCGGCGACACCGTGCAGGCCACCGTCGGTCTTCGGCCGTGGACCGTCTCTTCCGGAGCGGAGGGCCCGTACGACTCGGACGGCTCCGCCTGGGTGGTCTCCGATCGCAAGGTCCGTCCCGGAGATCCGGGGCTGCGGGCCGACCATGTCGTCGGGGCGGGTGGCGCCTCGACCAATCTCGCCCAGCTCGCGTGGACCGGGCCGGTGGGACGTGTCCTCGATCTGGGCACCGGATGCGGCGTGCAGGTGCTCCACCTGGCCCACCGGGCCGATCGGATCGTCGCGACCGACGTCAACCCGAGGGCGCTGCGCCTGGCCCGGCTGAGCTGGGAGCTGTCGGGCGTGCCGAGTCAGCGGGTCGACGCGCGGGAGGGGTCGATGTACGACCCGGTGGCCGGTGAGCGGTTCGACCTCGTGGTGTCCAACCCGCCGTTCGTGATCTCACCCGACTCCCGGTACGCGTACCGGGAGTCCGGGTTCCGCGGCGACGAGTTCTGCCGTGACCTGATCCGCCGGGCGCCCGGCCACCTTCGCCAGGGCGGCCACGCCCGGTTCCTGGCCAACTGGCTGCACGTCCGGGGTGAGGACTGGCAGGACAGGGTGGGCGGCTGGCTGGCCGAGACCGGTTGCGACGGCTGGGCCGTACAACGCGATGTCCAGGATCCGGCGGAGTACGTCGAACTGTGGCTGCGCGACTCGGTCGAGCAGAGCACGCCGGCCTATCGGGAGCGCTACGACGAGTGGCTGACGTGGCTGGAGTCGATGGGCGTCACCGGCGTGGGATTCGGCTGGATCGCGCTGCACGAGTCGGGCTCGCGGAACCCGGTGGTCCGGGTGGAGGAACTGCGGCAGCGGGTCGAGCCCCCCGTGGGGGCGCACGTCCCGGATGTGCTGCGCGCGATGAAGGACGCGTATGCGATGACGGACCAGGAACTGCTGGACACGCCGCTGGCCGTGGCCGACGGGGTGGTCGAGGAGCGGGTCGGCCCGCCCGGCGCCGACGATCCGTCGCGTATCGTGCTGCGGCAGACCCGGGGGCTGCGCCGTACCGCGACCGTGGGCACGGTGGAGGCGGCGCTCGCCGGGGTGTGCGACGGCGAGATCCCGGCGCGTCCGCTGCTGGCCGCGATCGCGGAGCTCACCGGACAGGACGTGTCCGAGCTGCTGGGCCGTGCGCCCGCCGAGCTCCGCACGCTGGTCGCCGAGGGGTTCTTCCGGGTTGCAATCACCCGTTGATCGAACGTTGAACGGCCCTTGACCGGCCCGTCCGATGCTGTTGCCGGGGCCCGGGTCCGAGACTGGGGGTTTCAGGATCCGGGCCACCCGGGGAGTGCCTGACAGGGCATGACGCATGACCTGTCGGACACGACCCGGTCCGGCCGGTCACATGACGAGGCGGTCGGCCGCCATCCGGTGCTCCGGAGAACCGGGCCCCCTACAGCCGGGTGGTGGCCGGTGATCGGCCGGACGCCCACACTCCCGCCGCCGTCACAGGGGCCGGCGGCGCGATGATCAGGGCACGGGTGACGGGTCCGGCGGTGTGACGGGTACGGGTACGGGCCCGGTGCGCGGACCGGCGGCGCGGCTGCCGGACGGGCCGGGTGGGCGGCTCAGGTTTCGATCTGGTCGAAGTCCAGGAGGAGCGCCCGGATGTCGTCGGCCTCGGGCGAGCCGAGTCTGGTGAAGATATCGAGTGCCCTGGTCAGGGACTCCCTGCCGCGGCGGGTCTCCCCCATGCCGTGCAGCGCCTTGCCGAGGGCGGCCAGCGACTGGGCCTCGCCGTACGGGTGGGTGATCTCGCGGCTCACGGTCAGCGCCTGCTCGGCGTGCCGGGCGGCCTCGGTGAACCGCCCGGCGGAGATGAAGGTCGCGGCGAGCCGGTAGCACACCCGCTGCTCCCACACCCGCTGTTTGCCGGCCCGGAAGAAGTCGAGGCACTCGGCGTGATGTACGACGGCCTCGTTGAGGCGGCCGACGGTGGACAGCACGATGCCCAGGTGGTAGCGCGCCCTGGCGAGCCCGGCACCGCTGCCGATCTCCGTGAACATGGCCAGCCCGCGCTCGGACACGGCGATCGCCGCGTCGACGTTCCCGAGGCCGAGGTGGTCGCGGGCCGAGTAGCTCAGCGCCAGGGCCTGCCCCGCCGGGTTTCCGGTCTCCCGGTAGACCTCGGTGGCCCGGTCGAACCACTCCAGGGCCTCGGTGTGGCGGCGCTGCCGCCCGGCGACGACGGCCAGCGCGTTGCACGTCTCGCCGAGCACGATGCGGTCACCGGTCTCCAGCGCGAGCGCCCGCGCGGAGAGGAAGTGCCGCTCCGCCTCGGCCAGCCGGTTGGCGCCGAAGAGCACCCGGCCGAGCACGTAGCGGCAGCGCAGCTCCGCGCGCCGGTCGCCGCTGCGGGAGGCGGCGGCCAGTACGGCCCCGGCACGCTGCTCGAACTCCCGCTGGTTGGTCCCCGACTCCACCAGCGGTTCCATCGCCAGCAGCAGATTCGCCGCGGGGAGGAGATCGTCGTGCCGTCCTTCGTCCAGCGGCGAGGCGGCGGCCTGGGCGATCGCGGCGAACATGTTCTCCGCCTCGACCGACAGCCAGGCCACCGACTCGTCGGTCGAGGTGAAGGAGTGCCGGTGGCCGGTCATGATGTCCGTCACACAGCCGTCGGCCAGGTTGTCGGCGATCGCGCTGCCCTCGTACGCGAGGCGATGGGCCGATCTGGCCGAGGCGAGATAGAACCCGAGCAGCCGTCGCATGGCGAGCGCGCGCTCGGCCGGCTCGTCGGTGTCCTCGCAGCGGCGGCGGGCGAAGAGCTTCAGCAGGTCGTGGAACCGGTAGCGGCACGGCGCCGGGGCCTCGAGCAGGCTGGCGTCGACGAGCGACTCCAGCAGGTCCTCTGCCTCGGCCGGGCCGAGATCGAGGACGGCCGAGGCGGCCGGAAGCGAGAGGTCCGACCCCGTCGACAGCGACAGCAGGCGGAACGCGCGTGCCTGGCGTGCCTCCAACTGGCCGTAGCCGAGGGAGAAGGTCGCGGAGACGGCGAGGTTGCCGATCTTCATCTCGTCGAGCCTGCGGCGCTCGTCGGCCAGGCGGGGGACGAGCGAGGCGACCGTCCACGAGGGGCGGGCGGCGAGCCGGGCGGCCACGATGCGGACCGCCAGCGGCAGGAAGCCACACGCGGCCACGACGTCCATGGCGGCGGCGTGCTCGGCGGCGACCCGGTCGGGCCCGGCGACAGCGGAGAACAGCGACAGCGCCTCTTCCGGCTCCATGACGTCGAGATCGATCAGCCGGGCGGCGGGCAGGTCGGCCAGCTTTCCCCGGCTGGTGATGATCGCCGCGCAGCCGGTCGAGCCGGGAAGCAGCTGCTCGACCTGCTCGGCGTCGCGGGCGTTGTCGAGCAGCACGAGCATGCGCCGGTCGGCGAGCATCGACCGGAAGAGCGCGGACCGCTCGGCCAGACCTTCTGGGATGACGTCGGCCGGGATGCCGAGGGCGCGCAGGAAGGCGCCGAGCGCGGTATCCGGCTGCATCGGCTCGCTGCCGTATCCGCGCAGGTCGGCGTAGAGCTGGCCGTCGGGGAACAGGTCCTCGACGAGGTGGGCCACGTGAACGGCGAGCGTGGTCTTTCCGACGCCGCCTATGCCGGACATCGCCGCGATCGGCATCCCACCGACCGGCATTCCCCCGTCCGCCCGCTGACCGGCATCGCCGGTCCTGACGCCCTCCCCCGGCGGGTCCGAGCCGTCACCGCCGCCGAGCAGCGTGAGCAGCCGCCGTACCGCCCCGACGCGGCCGGTGAAGTCGGCGACGGCAGCCGGGAGCTGGGCGGGCTTCGGCATCTCGACGACGGGTACGGCGCCGTCGTCGTCGGCTCCTCCGGCGGCCTCCGGCCGTACCGGCTCGTGGTCCCGGGTGAGCGCGGACGTCGTGGACGGGCGGGCGAGCGCGGGGTCGGCGGCGAGGACGCGGCGGTGCAGATCGGTCAGCTCGGGGCCGGGCTCGATGCCGAGCTCGCCGACGAGCACCCGCCGGGTCTCGGCGAAGACCGTCAGGGCCTCGGCCTGCCGGCCGCACCGGTAGTACGCCAGCATGAGCTGGGCGCGCAGCCGCTCACGCAGCGGGTGCTCGGCGGTGAGCGAGATCAGTTCGTGAACGACCTCGGCGTGCCTGCCGAGCTCCAGGTCGAGCGTCATCAGCGCCTCGATGGTGCCGATCCGCCGTTCGGCGAGCCGGTCGCGCTGGTTTTCCGCGTACGGTCCGACCGCGCCGCCGAGCGGCTCGCCCGACCACAGCCCGAGGGCGCCGCGCAGGAGACCGGCCGCCTTCTCGAGCCTGCCGTCGCGGCGGGCGGCATCGGCCGCGGCGCAGGTCCGCTCGAAGACGCCGAGGTCGAGCCTGCCGGAGTCGAGACGCAGCGCGTAGCCGCCGCCGACCGACCTGAGCACTTCGGGCGGTGTCCTCGGGGACCGGCCGGGTTCCAGCACCGCTCGCAGGCGGGAGACGTACGTGCGCAGCGCGCCGAGCGCCCGGGGCGGCGCGTCCTCCCCCCAGACTCCGTCGATCACCTCGCCCGGGGTGACCGACCGTCCCTCCCGAAGCAGCAGCATGGCGATGACGGAACGCTGCAGCGGCGTCCCGAGGTCGATCTCGACGCCGTCATGCCAGGCCAGGACCGGTCCCAGCACGGCGAAGCGCAGGCCTTGCTCGGCGGCGTCACCAGGCATCTGCCCTTATCTCCCGTTAGAACATTTTTCGAATGAAATGATAGATCCCGGACTGCTTTGCCCAATAGGTGATGCCGTCGAGGCGAGCCGGAGTCAGGCGCATTGAAAGCGGGTTGCAAACGGGCGGGTCTATCACTGAGGTGCAACCTCCGGAAGCACCGGGGGGATCGTCCTCAAACAGGGGAGAATAGAAATGCGACGATCTGTCCGCAACCTCCTCGCTCTGACCACCGTGACCGCCGCCGTCGCCGTCGGCGTACCGGCCGCAGCGACCGCAGCCGGCGCATCGACCACCGCCTCGGCGGGCACCACCACCGCCTCAGCCGCCTCGTTCTCGTCGTCCGACTGGAACTACCGCGACTGGTGGGGCACCTACCGGTCCCGCAACCGCCTCGCCTCAGCTCGGGGCTCCATCGACGTCCGGTACGACGACGAGGAGTCGAACCGGGTCCGCGTCACCGGCAAGCTGTGGGACCTCGACCACCGCACCTACCGCCGCGGCGGCAAGTGCGCCTTCGTCCAGTTCCGGACCCAGGGCTGGAACGGCCGCCGCTGGTCCTCCGACGTCAAGTCGTACAAGCAGTGCGGGGCCGGTCACGCCAAGTCGTTCGGCTTCTGGCGCCACGACGTGGCGAAGGTCCAGGTGAGGGTCTGTCAGATCGGGCTGCGCAGCCGCTTCCCGAGCAGCTGCGCCACGTGGCGTGAGCTGTACAACGCCTACGACGGGGAGTACGGCTACGACGCCTGATCGGCCGGCCGCCGCTCCTGCCGCGAATCGGCGCGGCCCTCGGGCCGCGCCGATTCCTTTCTCGTGTGGATGTGGTCGGAATATGTCCGGCGGCGTGGCTACGCCGCCTCTACGAGGCCCAGCCGGGCGCGAAGACTCTCGCGCACGGCGGGCCACTCATGGTGCAGTATCGAGTAGTACGCCGTATCTCGGACCGTGTCGTCGGCGCCTCGGCTGTCCGCTCGTCGCACACCGTCCAGGTGCGCGCCGAGGGCCTCGATGGCGGCCCGGGATCGCGTGTTGCGTACATCTGCCTTGAGGGTGATCCGGTGAACCTGCCAGGTCTCGAAGGCGAGGGAGAGCAGCAGGAACTTGCTCTCCCGGTTGACCCCGGTGCCCTGAGCCGACTTGGCCAGCCAGGTGTAACCGATGTCCGCCACGGACGGGACCTCGCCCACCACGCCTTTCGCCCCTGGCGGCCAGGGCATGGGGCCCTGCCAGTACTCCAGGTGCATCAGACGGGTGGCACCGACCACGCGGTCGGTGTGCAGCCACCGGATGGCGAAGGGCAACGTGCGGCCCTCCGCCTGCTCGGCCATGGCGGCCTCCACATAGGAGGCCATCTCTTCCCGGCATGCGGGAACGCGGGTGAAGGCGTAACCGGAACGGTCTTCACTCGCCGCGGCGACAAGATCGTCGAGTGCCGCGAGGCTGAGCGGTTCCAGGCGCACGAAGCGCCCGGACAGGGTGACAAAAGCGGGCATGAGCAAATGATGAGGCCTGCGAAACCCCCCTGTGCGCACTGACGGGCGGCATCTTGCGGCAGCCCGGGCCGAGGTCCGGTTACGTGCGTGAAACCGCAGGTCACAGGTGCCGTGACGAAGTGCGGATCGGCTGGAGTTCAGGTTAAATGTTCGGCCGGAGATCCGCGGATCGATCAGAGGCGGCTCAGCGCCTCTTCCAGGTGTCCCAGGGAGGCCGCGATCCAGGGCAGTCCGAGCGGATCCTCCGCGTTGAGCGCGGCCGTACGCTGCTCGTCGGACTCGCCGTACAACTGGCTCGTGGCGACGCGCACACGTGGCGTTTCCGGGGCGTCCCCGAAGGCCGTTCCGGGCAGTACGCCGACGCCGTGCCGTTCGAGAAGCACGCTCGCCAGCTCCGCCGATCCGGTGAAGTCCGTCATTTCCGGATAGAGGTAGAAGCCCCCCTGAGGGTCGTCCACCCGCGCCCCCGCCTTCGCGAAGCGCTCGGCCACCGCGCGGGCCACGATGCCGTGCAACCTGCGGCTGTCGGCGATCCGCTGGACGAGCTCCGCCGGCTCGCCGAAGGCGTACGCCGCGGCGTGCTGCACCGGCGCCGCGGGGCTCGACCAGATCTCGCTCGCCACCGCCAGCAGTCGTTCGCGCAGATCGGGCCCGTTCGGGAGGCGGCCCTCCCGCCGATCCGGCTCGGGCAGCCGGGCGACGCCGATCCGCCAGCCGCCCAGGGCGAGGTTCTTGCTCAGCCCGGTCGTGATGACGGTGCGCTCGGGAGCGACGTCGGCCGGGCTGAGGAATTCCGCCGCCGGATCGTACACGAGGTCGCGGTAGATCTCGTCCGAGATGATGGTCAGGTCCAGTTCGCGGGCCAGTTCGGCGATCCGCCGGACCGTCTCCGGCCGCGCCAGCCGGCCCGTCGGGTTGTCCGGCAGGGTGACCAGCAGCGATGTGACCGTCCTGCCCTGTGCCCTGGCCGCCGCGACCGCCGTCGCCATCCGTTCCGGATCCGGCACGCCCCCCTCGCCGGGCGGCGGCGCGATCATGATCGGCCGGACGCCGATCAGCTCGGCCTGGGCCGCGTAACTGACCCAGCTCGGCCTGGGCAGCACGATGTCGCCGCCGAGGGAGAGCAGGAGGCCGTACAGCAGGGCCTTGCTGCCCGGACCGCAGACGACGAGGCGGGGATCGGCGGAGATGCCGCGCCGCGCCCAGTAGCCCGCCGCCGCCTCGCGCAGCGCGACCGAGCCCGCGACCGGTCCGTACGCGTTGTCACCCGTCGCACGCGCGAGCGCGTCTCGTAACGCGGGGTGGACCGGCAGGCCCGCCTCCCCGAAGGCGAGGTTGACGATGTGCTGTCCGCACCGTCGTCTTCGGGCGATCTCCTCATTGGCGGCCAAAGTGGCAGATATCGGAACGTCCATCTGCTTTCCCTTCGAATCGGTGGATGGATCGTTCCCAGAGTGATTGCGTGAAGGCATAAGAACAAGCGAGGCTTTCCGGTGCCAGGAGTAAGGAAAACTGATGCTTGATATCCGGAGAATCGCCCTGATCTGCGAGTTCGCCAGACGGGGCAGCATCGCCGCCACGGCCGAGGCGCTCGGCTACAGCGCGTCGGCCGTCTCCCAGCAGCTCGCCGTGCTCGAACGTGAGGCGGGAGCCGTACTGCTGGACCGGACCTCCCGCAGCGCCGAGCTGACCGACGCGGGCTGGCGCCTGGTCGAGCACGGCAGACGCATCCTGTCGATGGTGGAGGCGGCCGAGTCCGACCTGTCAGCTCACGCCGGCACGCCGTCCGGGCGGGTGGTGGTCACCGCGTTTCCGACCGGGGCCGTGGCGTTCGCGCCCGCGCTCGCCCGGCTGCTGCGCCGCCACGGGGAACTCGCGCTGCGACTGCGCCAGACCCTGCCGGGACACGGCATCAGGGAGGTCGAGTCCGGCGAGATCGACATCGCCCTGATAGACGACTGGCAGGGCCTGCTGAGCGACCTTGGCGACCAGAGCGACCTGGCGAGCATCCCGCTGCTGATCGATCCGATGGTGCTCGTCGTGCCGCGACGCCATCAAATGGCCGATCCAGCGGTGCCCGTCGACCTGATGGCGCTGAGAGACGAGCCGTGGATGGTCACGCCGGAGAGCGAGCCCTCCCGTGACGCCGTCGAGCGGCTGCTGGCCGACGTCGGCGGGCCGCCGCCCGTCGCCTGGGAGTTCGAGGGCCTGGGGACGATCCTCGGGCTCGTGGGCAAGGGCATCGGCATCGCCGCTGTGCCCGCCCTCGCGCTGGCCACCGGCACGTGGGGGATCGCGGTCAGGAGGCTTCCCGGTGAGCCGATCGAGCGGCGCGTCTACGCGGTCGCCAGGAAGTCGGCCGTCCGGCGGCCGTCGGTCGCGGCGATGCTGCGTGCGCTCCGCACGGCGGCCCGCTATCTCGCCGCCGATCTCGGCCACGTGCGCACGCCCGGCCACCTGGCCATGTCGGAACCCGTCGCGCAGGACGGGCGGTGACCATGCCCGGGGTGCGGGCGGCCCTCGGCGGCGGGCTCAGCCCGCGGGCGGCCGGAACAGGGCGAAGGCCCTGGTCAGGGTGGGGCGCAGCCGCTCCCAGTCGGCGGCCCTGGTCGTCCACGTCAGCACGCTGGTCGTCGTTCCGGTCGAGAGGACCCGCCTGACCTGGCGATAGGTCCCGCGCCCGGCCAGGTGTCCCTCCCCCGAGGCGGCGCGCCGCGTCCAGGTGAACTCCCAGTCGGCGGCGGTGCCGTGCTTGCTGGAGATCGTCCTGAGCCGCAACTTGCGGTAGTCCTTCGCCTTGAACATCGCCTCCGCCTCGCGGAGCATCCCCAGCGGATCGGTGCCGCTCTGGGCGGTGACCTCGACGCTGAACTGCGCCCGGCCCTCCGGATCGGTCCACCGGGCCGAGAACTCGGCCTGTTCCGCCGTCCATTGTCGCGGCACGGCGGCCCGCCAGCCCGCGGGCGAGTCGTGCCACCTGAGCCGGAGCCGGGAGGCCCCGGCGGAAGTGGAAGCGGACGGGGTGGCGGACGCCGTCGCCGGGAGATCCGGTGCGGGACCGGAGGCGTTGGCGGCGAGCGGGATCCGCGCATCGGTGGGCTCCGGCCGCAGGATCGCCCAGCCGCCGGCCGCCCCGGCGACCACGGCCGCCGCGGCGATCCCCGCCATCAGACGGGAGCGGCTCAGGCGCGTACGGCTTTCGCCGGCCGGCGGCGGGGGAGCGGCCGGTTCGATCTCGGCGAGCAGCCGGTCCGCGGCCTGTGGATCGAGCCGTTTGCGCGGATCTCGCGTCAGCAGCCCGCTCACCACCGTGCGGAGCACGTCTTCCGGCGATCGGCCGGGTTCCCCGCCCTGCTCACGAGGCGGCTCGGGGGAGGCGGCGCCGGGCGGTCTCCCGGTGATCGCGAAGTGCAGGGTGGCGCCCAGCGCCCACATGTCGGAGGCGGTGGTGAGGGCGCCGCCGTCCGCCCGCTCCGGCGCGAGGAAGGCCCGCACCCCACGCGCCGCGCCAGCGGGTTCCGCGGCCCGCTCCGTGTGTTCGGCCCGGGAGTGCGACTCGGCGAACGCCGGATCGGCGGCGAGCGCCCCGATGCCGAAGTCGGCCAGCAGCACCCGCCCGTCGTGTCCGAAGAGCACGTTCGACGGGCGCACGTCACCGTGCCGTACGCCTTCGGCATGGGCGTACGCCAGCGCGGCCAGGAGCGTGCGCGCGACGGAGACGGCGCGGTCGGGCGGGAGCGGGCCGTCGCTCGCGACGATGCCGTCCAGCGAGCGCGAACGCACCAGCTCCATGACGATGTAGGGGGTGCCGTCGTCCTCGGCCACGTCGTAGACGGCGGCGATGCCGGGGTGACGCAGCCGTTCCGCCTGGCGTGCCGCGCGGGCGACGCGCTGGGCGAACCGGATCCGCCGTGTCTCGCCGAGATTCGGCGGCAGCAGCACCTGGCGGACCGCGATCGGACGATCGAGCAGGGTGTCGTGACCCTCCCAGACGATGCCCGTGCCGCCCTGTCCGAGGGCGCGCACCAGCCGATATCGCCTGACGAGGAGCTGCCCCGCAGTACCCATATCGCCTGCCTCTTGCACCCGGGCGAATACCACTGAAAGCGGAGTCTTGCACACCTGACCGTCCGATGTGACCAGCCTCATGGTGCGGTCTTTTGAGATCTTTGAACGAAGGTAGTGTGGCTCACGTGACTCCAGTGATTGCTGTGGAACTTCCGGACAAGCGGTGTCGGACGGTGCTATGAACATCACCTGGTGAACTTCCCGCCGCGGTGCGGAGCGGGAGGCCGGCGTCCGCGGGGTGTCTTCGCGGGCGTGGCGGTGGCGCGCCGGCCTGCCGGTCGTGGGGACCACGGCGGGCGGAGACACATCGCCCGAGCACGTCAAGCAGGAGGAAGGACCCCATGGTCGACCGGATTCCCGAGGACTCCCCCGAGACCGGCCCTCTCGTGCGTCCGTACATCCAGGCCGATCCCCGGTACGCCACGGCGGCCGACGCGTTCTGGTCCCAGCGGCGGGCGGAGAGCACGCCGCGTTCCGAGCCGCCGGCGGCCGGCGTCACCCCGGGCGGCGACCTGCTCTCCGCCGACTGGGCCCCGGAACGTGCGGACGATGAGCCCGCCGGTCACGACGGCCGCGAGACCGGCGGGCTCATTCTGGACCGGCAGCCGTACATCTATGAGGACGGGGCCACGGACTCGGCGGGGTTCCTCGGCTCGGGCTGGCGCAGTGACGAGCCGGAGGAGCCCGAGAGACGCGGGCGCGGTGGCGTGCTGCTCCGGGTCGGCGGTGTCGGCGTCGCGGTGGCGGCCGCGATCTGGGCGCTGAGCGCGTGGGTGGGCGGGCCCGTCGAGAGCTGCACCGGCGGCGAGTGCGCGGCGAAGGCGGAGGTGGCGTCGTCGCCGGCCGTCTCGACCGAATCCCTCGGCGACTCGGCCGCGGAACCCGTCGCGACCCCGGCGGCGACCCCGGCGCGATCGCCCTCCCCGGCCGTACGCCGACGCACGGCCCCGACGAGCGCGCCCGCCGTCACTCCAACGCGGAAGGTCGTCCCCGCGCAGAAGGCCACGCCCACCCTCCGGTCGTCCGCCCCTCGGCCGACCCCGACGACGGCATCGCGCCCGGCCGTCGTCGACCCCCAGCGGAACGAGAGGCCGGTGACGCCGTCCGACTCGCCGACGGCGACGAGCGAGCCCACGCCTGCCCCGGATCCCACCCCGACCCAGGAGGAGAGGAGACGCGGCGGCCTGCTCGACTGGCTGCTCTGACCGCGGGTACGCACCCGACCGGCTTCCCGGTCATGCGGGTGTGACCTCCTCGGCCGCAGGATCTCCGCCGCGTCGATCACGACTGCGTACCCGATGTCCGGACGCCGGAGCCGATCGACCTGTCAGGAGGCGGTGCAGCTGTCCTGGGTGGCGTCGAAGCCCTCGACGTCCTCCAGCGTTCTGGGGGGCTTCATGCCCTGCCAGTCGGCGCCGAGAACGAGGATGATCTTCTGGGTCCGGGCGGTCGGCGCCGGGAACGCCCGGGGCCTCTTCAGCTCGCGCAGCAGCCGGGACGCCCTGGCCTCGCCGTTCGGGCCGTACCTGACGAACGTCCGGGCGTACGGCTTGGCCGCGGTCTCCACCTTGACGATGTGGTAGCCACGCTGCTCCAGCTCGGCGGCGACCTCGGTGGCGAGGCCCTGCCGGCCCGCGCCGTTGCGCACGATGAGGTGGATCTGCGACTTGGGGATCTTCTGCCGGCCGCTCTCGACGTTCTTGCTGATCCGGTCGGCGGCGACCATCTTGAACAGGCGCTCGGCCTGGGGCTGCACCCACTCCACCCGGCCGGGCTGGGTGATCGAGTAGCGCCAGGGGGTGGTGACGAACCGGATCTGCCCGGCGCTGAGGCCACGGGCGCTGGTCAGCAGCTCCTTCATCACGCCCACGGTGAGGTCGGGGTCCGTGGTGATCGACCTGGTCGCCGCGTCGAGGAAGCCGAACAGCTTCACCGGGCGGGTCAGCGTCTCCCCGCTCATCGCCTGCTTGACCATGGAGGCCAGGAACATCTGCTGGCGCTGGATGCGGCCGATGTCGGAGCCGTCCCCGAGGCTGTAGCGGGCCCGGACGTACCCGAGCGCCTGCTCGCCCCTGAGGACCTGCCGTCCGGCCGGGAGATCGAGCAGCGCCTTCGTGTCGTGGATCGGCTGGGGAACGCAGACGGGGACGCCGCCCAGCGCGTCCACCATGGCCTTGAACCCGGTGAAGTCGACCTTCACGAAGTGGTCGATGTGGATGCCGGTCAGGCCCTCGAGGGTCCGCCAGGTGCAGCCGATGCCGCCGTAGTTGAACGACTCGTTGATCATCCCGATGTGGGCCTGCTGGCCGGGTAGGTTCCGCTTCGCCGGGCACGCCGGGAGCTCGACGAGCGAGTCACGGGGGAAGCTGATCAGGGTCGCGCCGTCCCGCTTCGGGGAGATGTGGGCGAGGATGATCGTGTCCGTCCGCTCGCCGGGGGCCCGGCCGTACTTGGCGTTCGCGCCGCCCCGCTGGTCTGAGCCGACGATCAGGACGTTCATCGCCTTGCTGATCTTCACCGGACGTGCCGGGCCCAGATCCTGCCTGGTCACGTCCTCGTGTTTCACGTTGGCGGTGAGCTTCGCGTAACCGCCGGCGAGCCCCGTCAGGACGCCGAGCGCCGCCGACAGGACCACCCAGAGCCAGACGCGCCACCTCGGCGCGGGCCGGCGCGGCGTCGGCTCCGCCTCCACCGGTCGTGCCGGACGGACATCGACATGACCCACGTGTTGCTCCTGATGGCAGGACCTGGGCGTACACCCCTGGTCGAAGGTCAGCAGCGGCAAAAACCGGGCCAAGTTTAGCGATCACGTCCGGTGACGGGGCCTGAAACGCCGGCAAGCGCGGTCCAAGCCCCGGCCAAGGAGTGTTGGCGAAGTCAGCCGAGCGGAGCGGTGCTGCCCCTGGGGGTGAGGCGGGGCGCCTCGTCCTGCAGCGGGCCGGGGTCCGCGCCGTCGATCAGGGCGAGCAGCCGCTGCGCCGCGTGCGCGCCGTACGCGGGGATGTCGCGGGTGAGCCCGGTCAGCGGCGGCCGTACGACCTGGCAGAGTGGGGAGTCGTCCCAGGCGACGATGGACAGGTCGGACGGAACGTTGAGCCGCATCTCCTGGGCGACCGCCAGCCCGGCGACCGCCATGATGTCGTTGTCGTACATGATCGCGGTCGGCCGTTCCGGCGAGCTGAGCAGCCTGCGCGTGGCCCGGGCGCCCTCCTCCCCGGTGTAGTCCGTGTGCAGGATCGTGTGTCCGGTCAGGCCGAGCCGCGTGCACGCGTCGGTGAACGCGCGGTCTCTGATCGTGGTGTGGACGAGCCGCGGCAGCCCGGCGACCCGGCAGATGCGGCGGTGGCCGAGCGCTCCCAGGTAGTCGACCGTCTCCTGTACCGACGCGCCGTCGTCGGCCCAGACGGGCACGAGCGATCCGGCGGCCGAGGGGTGCCCGATGACGACGGCGGGCATGCCGAGCGACTCCGTCTCCGGCACCCGCGGGTCCTCGACGTGGAGGTCGACCAGGAAGGCCCCGTCCACCCGTCCCTCTCCCCACCATCGGCGGTAGACGGCCATCTCGGCGCTGTGGTCGGCGACCACCTGCAGCAGCAGTGCGTATGAGCGGGCGGACAGCTCGGCCTCGATGCCGCTGATGAGCTCCATGAAGAACGGCTCCATGCCGAGCGTGCGGGCCGGCCGGCACAGGGCGAGGCCGACCGCGTGCGCCCGGGCGCCGTTGAGCGCGCGTGCCGCGATGTTGGGCCGCCAGCCGATCTCGTTCGCGATGGCGAGGATCCGTGCTCGCGTGGCCTCGGACACCCCCGGCTGGCCGTTCAGCGCGTACGAGACCGCGCCCTTGGACACACCCGCCCGTCGCGCGATGTCCGCGATCGTCGGTCTTCTCACGTCTCCCCTTGACTGAACCGGTCCAGTGACGGTCATTTTACCTCTTTATGGTCGCACCGCGTGGGACCTATTGACACCGCAACGCCCACCAATCTACGGTCTCGGTTACTTATCCGGTTCAGCACCTACGGTTCAGTACATACCGCTCCGCGGCCGGCGGGCGACCGTCCGCGGAGCGGAAGGGCGGGATTTCGCAGGATTCCCGTCCCTCATCATCGGGGCCTTGCAGGAGAGCGACCTCGCGCGGGCGCCGCGTGGGGGAAGGAGAGTCACGATGCGAATCCGAGCGCGCTTACTCGCGCCGCTGCTGGCGGTGGGCCTCATAACGGCATGTTCCGGCGGGGGCGGGAGCACTCCCACGCAGGAGGCCGACGCCGGGAGCGCCGCCGCCGGCGGGCAGGGTGGCGGGTCGTTCCCCAGGAACGAGACCCTCTACACGAGCGGCACCCAGTGGGGGCCGCCGGCCAACTGGAACCCGCTGCGCGAGTGGGACTACGCCACCGGCACCAAGGGTCTGGCCTACGAGACCCTCTTCCTCTACGACCCGAACACCGACGAGTTCAGCCCCTGGCTGGCCGAGAGCGGCGACTGGACGGGCGACAAGGAGTACACGCTCAAGCTGCGACAGGGCATCACCTGGTCGGACGGCAAGCCGTTCACCGCCGACGACGTCGTCTTCACGTTCGAGCTCGGCAAGATGGAGACCGTGCCGTACCACCCGCTGTGGACGTGGCTGACGAGCGCGGAGGCGGTCGACGAGCACACGGTCACGTTCACCTTCTCCGTGGCCAACTACCAGGAGTGGGCGAACCACCTCTACAGCCGCGCGATCGTGCCCAAGCACCTGTGGGAGGGCCGGTCCGAGGACGAGGTGATGAACGGCGCCAACGAGAAGCCGGTCGGCACCGGGCCGTACGCCTACCAGACCCACGATCAGGACCGCATGGTCTGGGTCAAGCGGGACGGCTGGTGGGCGACCAAGGCGCTGAACAAGGACGTCAAGCCCAAGTACATCGTCGACATCGTCAACTCCAGCAACGAGGTGGCGATGGGCCTGCTGCTCCAGAAGAACCTCGACCTGAGCACGAACTTCCTCCCGGGGATCGCCAACCTCGTTCAGGGGGACTTCGGTATCGGGACCTACTACGGCGAGCCGCCGTACATGCTGTCGGCCAACACGGCCTGGATGTGGTTGAACACCAAGAAGAAGCCGATGGACGACGCGGCCTTCCGCAAGGCGTTCGCCTATTCGATCGACACCAAGAGGATCGTCGAGGGCGTGTACGGCAACCTGGTCAAGGCGTCGAACCCGACCGGCCTGCTGCCGCAGTGGGAGAAGTACGTCGACCAGAACGTGGTGGGACGGCTCGGCTTCTCCTACGACCTGGACAAGGCCAAGAGCATGCTGGCCGAAGCGGGCTACAAGGACCGCGACGGTGACGGGCTCGTCGAGTCGCCGAGCGGGGCGAAGATCTCGCTGAAGCTGATCGTCCCGGCGGGATGGACCGACTGGATGGAGGCCGCCCGGGTCATCGCCGCCGGCGCCAAGGAGGCGGGGATCGACGTCCAGGCCGACTTCCCCGACTACAACGCGCTCGTCGACGCCCGCAACGCCGGGAATTTCGACCTGGTCATCAACAACGACAAGCAGCTCTCGAACACCCCGTGGTCGTACTACGACTACATCTTCCGCCTGCCGGTGCAGAAGCTGCAGACGACGACGAACTACGGCCGGTACGAGAACGAGGAGGCCTGGGAACTCACCCAGCGGCTCGACCAGGTCAAGACGGACGACGTCGAGGGCATGAAGGGGATCACCTCGCAGCTCCAGAAGATCCTGCTCGAGGACATGCCGGTCATTCCGCTCTGGTACAACGGCCTGTGGTCCCAGACGACCAACTCGGTGTGGAAGAACTGGCCGTCGAACGAGGCGGGCAAGCCGAAGCACGCACCGACCGTGTGGCGTAACTGGTTGGAGATGGGCGGCGTGCTCATGCTGACCGAACTCCAGCCCGCCGCGAGCTGACCCCTCGCCCGTGATCTTGCGAATACTCGCACATCGAGCCGTGACCAGGCCGTTTCATGTTCCCGATCTTGCAGTTCCTCGCAGGAATATGCTCTGACCAGCGAAAACACCGTTCGTGATCTTGCACTTGCGACTGCAAGATCACGAACGATAAAGGCGCAGGCCAGGCGGACCCTCTGCGAGAATCTGCAAGATCACGAATGGAATTCACGCAGGTCAGGGGGATGGCTTGCGAGAAACTACAAGATCACGGGGGGTGGGGGTGGTGGCTCCCCGTCCGATCTCGTGCGTCTCCCCTTCCTGACGGAAGGGGGGCGCCACCTCACCGGGAGGTCGTGTTGCGCCGGTATTTCGGCCGAAAACTCCTTATCTATGGCCTGACGTTCTTCGTGGCCGTGACCATCAACTGGCTGATCCCGAGGTTCATGCCGGGTGACCCCGTGCAGAGTTTGATCGCCCGGGCCAACATCGCTCAGCCCGAGGTCGTCGAGGCCATGCGGGTGCGGTACGAGGGCCTGTTCGGGTTCGACATGCCGATCTGGCAGCAGTACTTCAACTTCTGGGGAGCGCTGCTCGACGGGGATCTCGGCGTCAGCATCTGGCTGTTCCCCACCCCGGTGGCCGACGTCATCACCCGTGCCGTGCCGTACACGCTGGGGCTGCTGATCCCGGCCATCCTGCTGAGCTGGGTCGCGGGCAACCGGTTCGGCGCGTTCGCCGCCCGCCGCAAGTGGCTCGACAACACCGCGCTGCCGATCGGCTACGTGCTGACCGCGACGCCGTACATGTGGCTGGCGATCCTGCTGGCCTGGGCCCTCGGCATCATCGCGGGGATCTTCCCGGTCGCCGGAGCCTACAGCTACGCGATGCAGCCGGGCTGGTCCTGGGAGTTTATCGGCAGCCTGCTGCAGCACTGGTTCCTCCCGTTCGCCTCGCTGTTCCTGGTCGCGTTCGGCGGCTGGGCCATCGGCATGCGCAACATGATCATCTATGAGCTGGAGGCGGACTACGTCAACTACCTGCGGGCGCTCGGCGCCCCCGGGCGGCTGATCCGGCGGTACGCGTTCCGCAACGCGATCCTGCCGCAGATCACCGGCCTCGCCCTCCAGCTCGGCGTCCTGGTGGCCGGCGCCCTGGTCACCGAGATCGTCTTCTCCTATCCGGGGCTCGGCAACCTGATCCTGCAGGCCATCCAGAACCAGGACTTCTTCCTGCTGCAGGGCGCATTCCTCTTCATCGTCATGGGCGTGCTGATCGCCAACTTCGTCATCGACATCGTCTACGTCCTGGTGGATCCGCGCACCAGGGCGGGGATGGGAGGAGCGTCGTGACCGCCGAAGCGCCCAAGGCGCCCGAGGCCCCCGAAACCCCCGAGGCCCCCGAAAACCCCGAGGCGCCCGAAACCCCTGAGGCGCCCGAAACCCCCGAGGCTCCCGCGACATCCGCGGCCGCCGCTCCCACGCCCGGCCGGGAGGCGCTGCACTTCGCGCTGCGCAACGGGAAGCTGATCGCCGGTCTCGTCGTCGTCGTGATCCTCCTGATCGCCGCGGTGATCGGTCCGATGGCCTTCGACCACGGACCCAACGAGTACGTCGGGCCGCCCGCCGCCTCCCCCTCCGGCGACTACTGGATGGGCACGACGATGTTCGGGCAGGACGTCTTCGCCCAGTTCCTGTACGGCCTGCGTGCGACGTTCCTGGTCGGCGTGCTCGGCGGCGGCCTCGCCGCGATCATCGGGATGGTCGTCGGCTTCGTCGCCGGATATCTGGGCGGCTGGATCGACGAGGTGCTCAACATGCTCACCAACATCGTCCTCGTGCTGCCCGCGCTCGTCGTCCTGATGATCGCCAACGCGTACCTGGGCGTACGCAGTGTCGGCGTGCAGGCGCTGTTCATCGGTCTGACGTCCTGGCCGTGGGCGGCGCGGGCGATCAGGGCGCAGACGTTCTCGCTGCGCACCCGAGACTTCGTGGATCTGGCCAGGCTGAGCGGCATGCGCACCCCGAAGATCATATTTCGGGAGATCGCGCCGAACATGAGCTCCTACCTGTTCATGACGTTCATCCTGCTCTTCGGCGGGGCGATCCTGGTCGGCGCCTCGCTCGACTTCATCGGGCTCGGACCGACCGAGGGCGTGTCCCTCGGCCTGATGCTCAACAACGCCGCCCGGTGGAGCGCGCTGCAGCTCGGCCTGTGGTGGTGGTTCATCCCGCCGGGCGCCGGCATCACCGCCATCGTCGGCGCGCTCTATGTCATGAACGTCGGGCTGGACGAGGTGTTCAACCCGAAGCTGAGGGAGATGTGACATGTCCCTGACGGTCACCGACCTCCGGGTCTACTACCGTACGCTGCGCGGCGACGTCAAGGCGCTCGACGGCGTCACGTTCACCGTCGCGGACGGGGAGATCATGGGCCTGGCCGGGGAGTCCGGCTCGGGCAAGTCCACGCTCGGCAAGAGCCTGATCCGCCTCGACGGCCGCATGCGGCACGTCGGCGGCACCGTCGAACTGGACGGTGACGAACTGCCCATCGGGGACGACGCGCGGATGGACGCCTTCCGCTTTCACCGGGTGTCGGTCATCCCCCAGTACTCGATGAGCGCGCTCAACCCCACCAGGAAGATCGGCAAGATGGTCGGCGAGCTGCTGGCGTCCCGTGGCGTACGGCTTGAGCCGGCCGAGTTGGAGCGCCGCCTCGACCTGGTCGGGCTGTCGCGCGACGTGCTCGACAGATATCCGATGGAGCTGTCGGGCGGCATGAAGCAGCGCGTGGTCATGGTCATCTCCACGCTGCTGAACCCCTCGCTGCTCATCGCCGACGAGGTCACCTCGGCGCTCGACGTGTCCAGCCAGAAGGCCGTGGCGGGAACGCTGCTCCAGCTCCGCGACGCCGGGCTCGTCACCAGCATGATCGTCGTCACGCACGACATCTCGCTCGTCTACCAGATCGCCGACACGATCATGGTGATGTACGCGGGACGCCTGGCCGAGAAGGCCCCGGCGGGCGTCCTGGTGACCGAGCCACGGCATCCGTACACCAAGATGCTGATCTCGGCGCTGCCCGAGGTCGGCGTGCGATATGAGGAGGACAGCAGGCTGTCCGGCATTCCGGGCAGCCCGCCGCCGCTGCTCGATCCACCGGGCGGCTGCCGGTTCCGCGACCGCTGCCCGATCGCCGTCGACCGGTGCGCCGAGCAGCCCCCGTTCGTGGAGATCGGCCCCGGCCACTCCGTCGCGTGCTGGAAGGCGGGTGACTGAGCGATGCTGAAACTCGACGATGTCTCCAAGGTCTATCGGGTCGGCGCCTTCGGCGGCCGCACAATGACGGCGGTCTCCGGCGTGAGCTTCGAGGTGAACGCGGGGGAGGTCGTTTCGCTCATCGGGGAGAGCGGCAGCGGGAAGAGCACGATCGGCCGCATGATCCTGCGGCTGACCTCGGTGAGCCGCGGCGCGATCACGTTGGACGACACGGACATCTCATCCGTTTCTTCCACAAGGGAGTACTACCGGCACGTCCAGGGCGTCTTCCAGGACCCGTTCAGCTGCTTCAACCCGATCTTCAAGGCCGACCGCGTGTTCGCCATGATCAAGGAGGCGTACTTCCCCCAGGTGAGCGCGGCGGACTGGCGCGGACGGGTGGAGAGCGCGCTGCGGAGCGTCCGGCTCGACCCCGGGCAGGTCCTCGGCCGCTACCCCCATCAGCTCAGCGGCGGGCAGCTCCAGCGCATGCTGATCGCGCGGGCCGTGCTGCTCGACATCCGGCTGCTGGTGGCCGACGAGATCATCAGCATGCTCGACGCCTCCACCCGGATCGACGTGCTGAACCTGCTGGCCGACCTCAGGGCGCGCGGGCTGGGCATCCTGTTCGTCACCCACGATCTCTCGCTCGGCAACTACGTGAGCGACAGGACCGTGGTGCTGCGCGACGGCAGGATCGTGGAGATGGGCCGCACCGACCTGGTCTTCGGCGATCCCCGCCACCCCTACACCCGCTCGCTGCTGGCCTCGGTCCCGCGACTTGACGTCAAGTGGACCGACGAGCCGGACGGCGAGGACGGGGAAGCGGCCGACGGTGCGGCCGGGCCGTGCCCGTACCACGACTCTCCTGAGGAGAGCCGGACCCGGCCGGGCCTCGCCGAGGTCGAAAAGGATCATTTCGTCACCTGCTCCGGCTGTGCCGACCACCCCCCGCAGGCGGAGCCCCGATCACTCGCTAAGGAGAACGCTTGAGCGCGTACCATCCCCTGCACGACGGATGGACCGTCACCGCCGTGTCATCGACGAGACAGCACCGGCCGGTGGTGGCCGGGCTCGCGGCGACCGTGCCCGGCTGCGTCCACACCGATCTCCTCGACGCCGGGCTCATCGACGACCCCTATCTCGACGACAACGAGAACCGGCTGACCTGGATCGGCAGAACGGCTTGGGCGTACGAGACGGTCTTCACCTGGGCCGGCACCGAGGACGGGCGCGCCGACCTGGTGTGCGAGGGGCTCGACACGGTCGCGACGATCACGCTCAACGGGGTGGAGATCGGCCGGACGGCCAACATGCACAGGTCGTACCGCTTCCCGGTACGCCACCTGCTCCGCGAGGGCGGCAACACGCTCAGGGTGCTGTTCGATCCGCCGTACGGCTACGCCGAGGTGCAGCGGGAGGCGCTCGGCGACCGGCCAGGGGCGTACGCCGAGCCGTACCAGTTCATCAGGAAGATGGCGTGCAACTTCGGCTGGGACTGGGGACCGACCCTGGTCACGGCGGGCATCTGGCGGCCGATCGGCGTCCGGACGTGGAGCACGGCCCGGCTGGCCGAGGTGCGCCCCCTGGTCACGCTCGACGGTCCGGACGGCAGGGTCGACGTGCACGTCACGGTGGAGCGGGCGACGGAGGCCCCGCTCACGCTGACGGCGTCGGTCGCCGGCGTCACCGGGGAGGCGCGGCTGGCCGCGGGGCAGCGCACCGCGGTCGTCACGCTGAACGTGCCGCGGCCCGCCCTCTGGTGGCCGCGCGGCCACGGCGACCAGCCGTTGTACGACCTGACCGTGCGCCTCGGGGCCGATGCGGACGGCGCTGGGGCGGACGGGGAGTGGACCGGCAGGATCGGGTTCCGCTCGATCGGGCTGGACCGGACAGACGACGCGTTCACGCTGGTCGTCAACGGCAGGCCGGTGTTCGTCAAGGGGTTCAACTGGATCCCGGACGACTGCTTCCCGTCGCGGCTCACCCGTGAGCGGCTGGCCGAGCGGTTCGCCCAGGCCGCCGGCGCGGGCGCCAACTGCCTGCGCGTGTGGGGCGGCGGCAGGTACGAGAGCGAGGACTTCTACGCGCTCGCCGACGAGATGGGCATGCTGGTCTGGCAGGACTTCCCGTTCGCCTGCGCCGCCTACCCGGAGGAGGGGCCGTTCGCCGCCGAGGTGGCGGCGGAGGCGCGCGAGCATGTGGCGCGGCTGTCCGCACACCCCAGTCTGGCGATCTGGTGCGGCAACAACGAGAACATCGAGGGCCACGCCGACTGGGGCTGGCAGGATGATCTGGACGGCCGGAGCTGGGGCGCCGGCTTCTACTACGATCTGCTGCCCCGGATCGTGGCCGAGCTCGACCCGACCCGGCCCTACTGGCCGGGCAGCCCCTACTCGGGCTCCCCCGATCTGCCGCCGAACGACCCGGCCAGGGGCACCGTGCACATCTGGACGGTGTGGAACACCCACGACTACACGCACTACGCGAGCTACACGCCGAGGTTCGTCGCCGAGTTCGGCTTCCAGGGGCCGCCGACGTACGCGACGCTGCGCGCCGCCGTGGGCGACGACCCCCTCGCGCCCGACTCGCCCGGCGTCCGCCACCACCAGAAGGCGATCGACGGCGACCTGAAGCTGCTGCGCGGCCTCGGCGAGCACCTGCCCGAGCCGACCGGCTTCGACGACTGGCACTACTACACCCAGCTCAACCAGGCCAGGGCGATGGCCTTCGGGATCGAGCGCTTCCGTGCGCTCGCGCCGTACTGCATGGGCACGATCGTGTGGCAGCTCAACGACTGCTGGCCGGTCACCTCCTGGGCCGCCGTCGACGGCGGCGGACGGCGCAAGCCGCTGTGGTACGCGCTGCGCCGGGCGTACGCCGACCGGCTGCTGACGTTCCAGGGCGACTCGGTGGTCGCGGTCAACGACACCGAGGAGCCGTGGTCGGGCGAGCTGGCCGTCGAGCGGCGGACCCTGGCGGGCGAGCCGATCGCCAAGGAGTGTTTCACGGTGTTCGCCGACCGGCGCGGCACGGCCGCGGTGGAGCTGCCCGCCGCCCTGCGCGAGTGGGACGATCAGGCGGGCGAGGTGCTGGTCGCCACCCTCGACGGGACCCGGGCCCTCCGGTTCCCGGCCGAGGACCCGGCGATGGACTACCCGGCGGCCGAGTTCGACACGGTGGTCGAGGAGAGCGCCGGTGGTCTCCGGGTGACCGTCACGGCGCGGACGGTCGTACGCGAACTGGCGATCTTCCCCGACCGGCTCGATCCACGCGCGACCGTGGACGACCAGCTCGTCACGCTGCTGCCGGGGGAGACCGCCGTCTTCCACGTCACCGGCTTCGGCGTGCGCGGCCTGAACACGGAGGCTCTCGTCCGGCGGCCGGTGCTGCGCTGCGTGAACGAGGCGAAGCGGTGACATCCGGGATGGACGGGATGCCGGATGCGGGACACTTCCTTGTTACGCTCTGACTCCCGGCATTCCCTTCCCCTGGTCAGGGTATTTAGGCGAGGACTTCGTGGATCTGCTCAGCAACCCGATTAAGGACTACCCCTGGGGGTCTCGTACGGCCATCGCGGGCCTGACCGGCCGCGTCGCCGACGGACCGGAGGCCGAGATGTGGCTCGGCGCCCATCCGGCGAGCCCGTCGCTGCTGGTCCGCGATGGGGCGCCTGATCGCACGCTGGCGGAGGCCGTCGCGGCCGACCCGGTGGGGATGCTCGGGCGGTCGGTCGCCGAGCGCTTCGGGGCGCGCCTGCCGTACCTGATGAAGCTGATCGCGGTGGATCGGCCGCTGTCGCTGCAGGTCCACCCCGACGCGGCGCAGGCGGCCGAGGGCCATGCGCGGGGCGACGTGAACTACACCGACCCGTGGCACAAGCCGGAGCTGGTCTGCGCGATCACGCCGTTCACCGGGCTGGCCGGCCTCCGGCCGGCCGACCAGGCCGCGAAGCTGATCGACCGGCTGCACGTGCGGGCGCTCCAGCCGGTCGTGGACCTGCTGTCCGGCGGAGATCGCCTCGGCGCGCTGCGCGCCCTGCTGGAGACGACGGAGCCGAGGCGTGAGCTGGTCGAGTCGATCGTGTGGGCCGCATCCGCCGTGCACCACCCCGAATACGCCCTGGTCGTACGGCTCGCGCGGCGCTATCCGGAGGACCCGGCCGTGCTCGCCCCGCTGCTGATGCACCGTCACGAGCTGGCTCCCGGCGAGGCGCTGTTCCTCGGCGCCGGGGTGCTGCACTGCTACCTCGACGGGTTCGCCGTGGAGATGATGGCGTGCTCGGACAACGTGCTGCGGGCCGGGCTCACCGGCAAACCGATCGATGTGCCCGGACTGCTGCGCATCGCCGATCCCGACGCCCAGCCGCTGCCGGTGCCGCTCGTCGTCGACGGGGGCGACGGCGTCTACGTGCCGCCGTGCCCCGAATTCCGGCTGCGGCGGATCGCCGTCTCCGGCGATGGCGGGGTGCTGGCGGGCGAGCTGCCGAGGACCGTGCTGTGCGTCGAGGGCAGGGTCAGGCTCGGCGCGGAGCCGGGGTCGCAGATCAAGCTGGGGCCGGGCGAGTCCGTCTTCGTCGCCGCCTCCGACGGGCCGGTCGAGCTGTCCGGCGACGGCGTCGCCTTCTGCGCCGAGCCCCAGCCGTAGGCCGGCACGCGGGGCGCGTCCGGGAGCGACCCTCCCGCCGGCTCCTTACGGTCCCCCTCGAGGTAAGGGTCTCGGAGATATGCGCAGCGTGTTGTTTGTACTACTGTCCGTGAATTCGCCGGCCCCCGCGGGTAGGAGTGATCTATCGAACCGCGGCCCATCTAGGGGGAGCAATGGGACGCTTCAGGGTTGCCGGCATCGGCATGGCGTCTTTGAGCGTCATAGCGCTGTCCGCCTGCACGTCTGGAGGGAGCAAGCCGTCCGAGCACGAAGACGCGCAGGCCAAGGCGGCCAAAGTGGCCGCTGAGGCGAAGACGCGCAAGGCCGAGCAGACGGCGGCGGCACGGGTGAAGGCCAACGAGCTGGGCCAGATCCCGGTGATCATGTATCACCGGGTGATGAAGAATCCGGCCCCCGGCGACGACCTCACCCCCGCGCAGTTCCGCGCCGAGCTGGAACGCCTGGCGCAGGAGGACTACGTGCCGATCACGGCCGCCGAGTACGTGACCGGAAAGATCGACATCCCGGCCGGCAAACACCCCGTCGTGCTGACCTTCGACGACTCGTCACCCGCCCAGCTCACGCTCGACGGCATGGGCAACCCCGCGCCGGACTGCGCGATCGGGATCCTGATGGACGTCGCGAAGAAGCACCCGGGCTTCCGTCCGGTCGCCACGATGTACGCGATCCGCGACCTGTTCGGCAAGACGCGTCAGGAGGAGCAGATCCAGGTCCTGCAGTGGCTGAAGAACCGCGGGTTCGACATCGGCAATCACACGCACGACCACGTGAACCTGCTCGGCAAGTCGCAGGAGGAGGTGGCCAAGCAGATCGTCGCGGGCCACACGATGATCACCTCTCTCATCAAGACCCCGCCGGTCACGTTGGCCCTGCCGTACGGCAACCAGCCGAAGAAGAAGGAATGGGGACTGCGCGGCAGCTACAAGGGGGTCTCCTACGACTACAAGGGTGAATTCCTCGCCGGATACACCCCGTCGCCGTCGCCGTTCACCAAGGACTTCGACCCGGCGGGCATTCCGAGGATCCGGTCGAAGGAGAAGACCAAGACCGGGGACTGCGCCAAGTTCTGCTCGGCGGCCTGGCTCGACTGGCTCAAGGCGAACCCCAACGACCGCTACACCTCGGATGGCAATGCCAAGACCGTGGCGTTCCCGAAGTTCAAGGCGCCCTTCGTGTCCCCTGCCTTCTCGTCCCGCACGCTGCCGTACTGACGTGGTTCGATCGGTGACCGGTCGCCGGCGGATCGTCCGGATTCGCCACGCCCGTTAACCTGCGGAACATGAACGAGGATGGTGCCGGCGCCAGGCCGGACGGCACGGGGGCCGACCTGCGCGGGCTCACCCCGCGGCTCATCGGGGCGGAGATCGTCGCGGTGTTCGCGGTCTCGCTGGGCGCCAGTGCGCTGCTGTCGCTGATCCGCCTGATCGGCGCGCTGACCGCGCCCGAGCGGCTCGGCGGCCAGGACGCGGTGCTCGTCCGCTCCCTGGCACCGGGCCGTCCGTGGCTGGACCTGGCCCTGCACATCGCCGCGATCGCGATCAATGTGGCGCCGGTCGGACTCGTCGCCTATCTGCTGGTCCGCTCGGGGGAGTCGATGCGGACGATCGGCGTCGACTTCCGCGAGCCCGGCCGCGATCTGCTGCGCGGCGCCGCGCTCGCGGCGGCGATCGGCGGCTCCGGGCTGGTGTTCTACCTGCTGGTGTTCCAGGCCGGCTTCAACCTCAACGTGGTGCCGGAGAGCCTGCCCGAGGTGTGGTGGCGGGTGCCGGTGCTGGTGGCGGAGGCCGCGCAGAACGGGGTGCTCGAAGAGGTCCTCGTCGGCGGCTATCTGCTGCACCGGCTCGGACAGCTCGGCTGGTCGCCGTGGCGGTCCGTGGCCGTGTCGGCGGTGCTGCGCGGCTCGTACCACCTATATCAGGGTTTCGGGGGATTCGTCGGCAACGTGGTGATGGGTGTGGTCTTCGGGCGGCTCTACCAGCGCTGGGGCCGGGCCATGCCGCTGGTCGCCGCCCACACGATCATCGACATCGTCGCCTTCGTCGGGTACGGCATCCTACGCGGCCGGGTCTCCTGGCTCCCCTGACCACACCCGCACACCTCCTCGCCGTGATCTTGCAGTTGCTCGCACATAAGCTCGTGAACAGGGGAAACGGCTCTCGTGATCTTGCAGAAACTCGCATCGATCCCAGCTGACCTGGGTAAACGGCTCCCGTGATCTTGCACTGTGGACTGCAAGATCACGGACTGTGTTACCGCAGGTCGGGGACCATGCGTGCGAGTTTCTGCAAGATCACGACAAGGATGCTTCCTGGTCACGGCGGGTCCCTGCGAGAAACTGCAAGATCACGGCGGGGTGTGGGCGCGCCTCGTTGCCATGCGGCCGGTCACCGTGCATGGTTGACCTTGTCGCCGCCATTCGCCTGGACGACTTGATGGGTGACACATCCGAATCCCCCCGGCAATGCCGCCAATCCGACCTGATCGGCCATCGACGCCGCCTTAATGGGGATTTAGCATGATTCGCTTACTGAAGCGCCTTTCACGCAACAACGCCACGCCCGCGCCCGTACGGCACGCCTCACGGGCGTATCGCGAACGCAGGCCGGTCACCCCGCGGATGCGGCGGGGCCCATACGTCGCCCGGCCGTACGTCGCGTCCGAGCAGCGCGGGCTCCCGGCCCGGCCGCGCCGGTCCGGCCGCCGCGCTCCCCTCCGGCTGCGGCGGCGCTCCGGCCTGGCCGTACGGGTTATCCACTGGTTCCACCCCGGCCTGCTCCGCTTCCGCCCGGTCGTGTGCGACCGCTCGGGGGCGTTCGTTTTCGAGGGAGGGATCCGGTTCCGGTGCCTCCTGGCCCGGCCACGCCGGAAGCCGATGGTTCGGGCCGGCCTGGAGGGGGGTCGGGTCCGGCGCGATCCGGCTCCGGCCGCACCCCTCGACGGGTTTCCCCCGACCTGCGCCGACTTATTACCTGTGAGGCGGCACCGGTCAGGCGAGACAGCGGAGGACGCCGCGTATCCGGGAGTCGAGCGGGTGGGCGGTGGCCAGCCGGCCGACCGTGGCCTCGACGAACTCCGCCTCGGTCAGCTCGGCGGACAGGCCGTCCACGTGTGCCGTGATCCGGTCGCCGGCCCGCTCGATCCGGGCCTTCGAGCCCTGCTCCTCGAGCGCGAACAGCCCGACCTCGACCCGCCATGCCAGCCTCGCCGCAGCCTCCTGCTCCGCCACCGGTGCGCCCACGTCGTCGCCGTGCGTGGCGTATTCGGAGTCGTAATGGAAGGTCTGCAGGCCCACCGGATAGGGCCCGATCGACGTATGCAGCGTCCCGCCCCGGCCCCGGTCGCGCATCCGCCTGCGGGTCTCGGCGTTCTTGCTCCGCCACTCGTCCAGCACCTGCTCGACCGGCAGGCCGTGGCGCTTGTGCACGCACCACTCGTTGAACGCGTCGAACCCCGACCGCACCCCTTCGCGTTCGAGCATCTCGAAGAAGCCGTCCATGTCGTCGTCGAGGCAGGCGTGGTTGTAGAGCTCCTCCCCGGCGAGGTGGGCGAGCACGTCGCGCACCGTCCACCCCTCGCACCTGGTCGGCCGGTTCCACCCCTCCTCGTCCAGTTCGGCGAAGAAGCGGTCGAGCCGCCTCGCCTCGGTGTCGAGGATGTCGAACGGTTCGAGCCGCGTCAGCGCCACGGGTTCAGTCGTCATCATGTCGTGTGCGGTACCCGGTACACCCGATTTCACTACCGCAGCCAGGCCGGTGTACGAGCCGCACTCCCGGCGCTCCCCGGGAGGTTGATCGACCATCTCTCTAGAGTGATGATCCAATGCGAGGTAGGCTCGCTTTCACTCGTGTAGGCCGAGCGGGAGAAGGTTCGCCGTGACCGATCAGGTTTTCCCCCCACCTTCGGAGCAGCCGGTGAGGGCACGGGAAATCGACACGAGCGTGCCGCACAGCGCCAGGGTCTGGAACTGCTTCCTCGGCGGCAAGGACAACTATCCGGTCGATCGGATGGTCGCCGAGCAGGCCATGCGCATCTTCCCGCACATCACCGAGATCGCCCGCAACGACCGGGGCTTCCTGAAGCGTGTCGTCCGATATCTGGCCGGCGAGGCGGGCATCCGGCAGTTCCTGGACATCGGCACCGGTCTGCCGACGATGGACAACACCCACGAGGTGGCGCAGCGGGTCGCCCCCGAGTCGCGGATCGTTTACGTCGACAACGACCCCCTGGTCCTCGTGCACGCCCAGGCCCTGTTGACCGGCACGCCGCCCGGGGCGACCGACTACATCGAGGCCGACTTCCGGCAGCCGGATCTGATCTTGACGGCGGCCGCGGAGACGCTGGACTTCGACCGCCCGGTCGCCATCATGCTGCTGGGCCTCCTGCACTACATCCCCGACTACGACCAGGTGCGCGCGGTCCTGGCCAGGCTGCTGGACGCCGTTCCGTCCGGGAGCTATCTGGCCGTCACCCACGCGACCTTCGAACTCGGCGACGAGGAGATCAGGACGGCGAACGCCGAGGCGCTCGCCGTCTATAACGAGAAGGCGCCGGTGCCGCTCACACCCCGCGGCAGGGAGCAGGTCGGCCGATTCTTCGACGGACTCGAGCTGGTGGAGCCCGGCCTGGTCACGATGTCCCGGTGGCGGCCGGAGGACACCCCATTCGGCGAGCCCCCCGAGGTCGCCGGCTTCGCCGCACTCGCACGCAAACCGTGAACCCGCCGCCGAAGCCGGTGCCGTTCAGGCGTCCCGCGTCACCTCGCCCGGGCGTCCTCCGTCAGTCAGGTGTGCCGTCCCGCCGGGATGTCGCGGCCACGGCTTCGGCGGGTGCCGGCCGCCGGATCCTGCGGCCGGAGATCTGTTCCGGCGCCATGACGATGAAATGATCGCGATCCCCCGGCGCCCACGGCGACAGCGGCAGCCGCGAAAGACGGGCGGTCTCCTCCGGATCTGACACGGTCCGTGCGTGTCCGACCGCGGTCACCGACCACCCCCAGCGCATCTCGGCGTCGAAGTCGTCGACCTCGAAGGCCACCACGGCGTTGCGCGTGGCCGCGGAGAGCTTCGAGCCGGCCATCGTACGGATGACGACGTTCCCCTCGAACAGACAGAAGTTGACCGGCTGGACAGCGGGGAGGGCGCGATCCGTGAAGACGATTCTCCCGATGGGAGACGAGCCCAGGAGGTCGAGACACTCCTCGCGCGAGAGGATCTCCAAGCCGGCCGCATCAAGTCTCATGCCCTCCAGGATGCGCGTTCGGAGGCGGTTCTCGTTAGGGGCGAAGGTCCCGTCATCGCCGCTGGTCGAGCCCGGCGGGGCCGGCCGGCCGTGCGACCCGGCGGCGTGGCCCCTCGCCGCCGCCCTCGGGTTCCGATCGGATATGCCGCAGGACCGGAATCCTGCCTTCCCTTCGGCTGGGTGGGTAGGGACTTAGTGCCCTGGGTCACCGAGCCGCGACGGGAGACGCTGGTCACATGGACGCACTTGAGCTCGTGGACGCCTACTGGCGTGCCGCGAACTATCTGTCGGTCGGGCAGATCTACCTGCTCGACAACCCGCTGCTGACCGAGCCGCTGCGACCCGAGCACATCAAGCCGCGTCTGCTCGGCCACTGGGGCACCACACCCGGACTGAACTTCTGCTTCGCGCATCTGAATCGGGTCATCAGGGAGCGCGACCAGGACATGATCTACATCGCGGGCCCGGGGCACGGCGGCCCGGCCGCGGTGGCACACGCGTGGCTTGAGGGTTCCTACACGGAGAGGTATCCGGAGATCACCCAGGATGCCGAGGGCATGCGGAGGCTGTTCCGCCAGTTCTCCTTCCCCGGCGGCATCCCGAGCCACGTGGCGCCCGAGACACCCGGATCGATCCATGAGGGCGGCGAGCTCGGCTACGCCCTCGCCCACGCGTACGGCGCCGCGTTCGACAACCCGGACCTCGTCGTGGCCTGTGTGATCGGAGACGGCGAGGCCGAGACCGGGCCGCTGGCCGCGAGCTGGCATTCCAACAAGTTCCTCGACCGGTCGAGCGACGGGGTCGTGCTGCCGATCCTGCACCTGAACGGATACAAGATCGCGAACCCCACGGTGCTGGCCAGGATTCCCGAGGACGAGCTGGTCAAGCTCATGGAGGGGTACGGCTACCGCCCCCACATCGTGTCGGGGGACGACCCGGCCGTCATGCATGCCCTCATGGCCGAGACCCTCGACAGGGTCTTCGACCAGATCGCCGAGTTCAAGAACGGCTCGGCCGAGCGGCTGCCGATGATCATTCTGCGTACGCCCAAGGGGTGGACCGGCCCCGCCGTCGTGGACGGCCTCCCCGTGGAGGGGACCTGGCGTTCCCACCAGGTCCCGCTGGCGGCGGTGCGCGACAACGACGAGCACCGCGCGATGCTGGAGGAGTGGATGCGCTCCTACCGTCCGGAGGAGCTGTTCGACTCCGGGGGCCGGCCGGTGGCGACGATCGGCGAGACCGTTCCCGAGGGACCGCGGCGGATGAGCGCCAACCCGCATGCCAACGGTGGTGAGCTGCTGCGCCCGCTGCTGCTGCCCGACTTCCGCGGCTACGCCGTCGAGGTCAAGACGCCCGCGGCGGCGCACAGCGAGCCGACCCGGGTGCTCGGCGGCTTCCTGCGCGACGTGATCGCGGCCAACCCCGTCGACTTCCGTCTGATGGGGCCGGACGAGACCGCGTCCAACCGGCTGTCGGCGGTGTTCGAGGTGACCGACCGTGCCTGGCACGCCGAGACGCTGCCCACCGACGAGAACCTGTCGCCCGACGGACGGGTGATGGAGGTGCTGAGCGAGCACCTGTGCCAGGGCTGGCTGGAGGCCTACCTGCTGACCGGACGGCACGGCCTGTTCAACTCCTACGAGGCGTTCATCCACATCGTGGACGCGATGTTCAACCAGCACGCCAAGTGGCTGGACGCGTCGAAGAAGATTCCGTGGCGGCGCTCGATCGCCTCGCTCAACTACCTGCTGTCCTCCCATGTGTGGCGGCAGGACCACAACGGCTTCACCCACCAGGACCCGGGCTTCCTGGACGTGGTGGTCAACAAGAAGGCCGAGGTCGTGCGGGTCTACCTGCCGCCGGACGCCAACACGCTGCTGTCGGTCGCCGACCACTGCCTGCGCTCACGCGACTACGTCAACGTGATCGTGGCGGGCAAGCAGCCGGTGCTGGACCTGTTCACGATGGAGGAGGCCGTCGCCCACTGCACCCGGGGCCTCGGCATCATCGACTGGGCCTCGAACGACGAGGGCGCCGAGCCCGATGTCGTGCTGGCCTGCGCCGGCGACGTGCCGACCCTGGAGACGCTGGCCGCCACCGCCCTGCTGCGCGAGCACCTGCCCGAGCTGAAGGTGCGGGTCGTCAACATCGTCGACCTGATGCGGCTGCAGCCGCCGTCCGAACACCCGCACGGGATGAGCGACGCCCAGTACGACGCGCTGTTCACGACGGACAAGCCCGTCATCTTCAACTTCCACGGCTATCCCTGGCTGATCCACCGGCTCACCTACCGGCGCACCGGCCACCCGAACCTCCACGTGCGCGGCTACAAGGAGGAGGGCACCACGACCACGCCGTTCGACATGGCGATGCTCAACGACATCGACCGTTACCACCTGGTGATGGACGTGATCGATCGGGTGCCTGGGCTGGGCGAGCGGGCGGCGCACCTGCGCCAGCGCATGGTCGACGCCCGGCTGCGGGCCCGCGCCCACACCCGTGAGTACGGTGAGGACCTGCCCGAGATCCGCGACTGGACCTGGTCTCCTCCCGCCCTCGACGCCCGCTGAGACCACCGCCCGCTGCGCCCGAGTCGATCGGGCGGGGCCGGCACCGAGGGACGGACGAATACTCCGGCAATGGGCTCCATCTCGTACGTCACGGCTGAGACGGCCGGCGATGTGCGAGATGGAGCCCTTTCGCGTGGCGGCGTCCCGCCGGCCCCGAGCGGTCCCTTATATCACCGCGTTGTGCGACCTACACGGTCGGCCCCCATTGAAGTTCACAATGAAGCAATCTACGCTAAACAAGCAGGGTAAACCGGGAACGGGTTAGTCGATAACTTGAAGTTGTTCGGCGGACGTCGAGGGTTCGATGGGGAGCTCGCCCGGTGCCTCGGCGTGATTTCCGCAGGTCGATGACCGCCGCCGGGCCTACCTGACTTCAGCGTCGAGAGCAGTGGAGACGCGAACGGTCTTCCCTTCGGATGAGCAGGGGTGGAAAACGTGAATTCGCAGCGCAGTCACGTGGGTTCTGACCTGACCGTGAGCGCCGCCCTGGACATGCTGGCGGCCTCTTCCTGGGAGGAGGAGATGGCGCGCGTCGCAGCGCTCTCCGGCCGGGAACTTGTCATCTTCCTGCTGTTGGGGACAGGGGCGTCGAACCGTGCCATCGCCACCAGGCTGAGCATCACCGAGCGCACGGTGAAGGCCCACATCGGGCAGATCCTCGCGAAACTCGGCATCGAATCACGACTGCAGGCGGGTCTCGTCTCCACGGCATGGGCCCGATCGGCGCCGTCCGACTATCGTACCAAAGTTCAATTGCGGAGCGGCGAGTTCGTAAAGAGGATTCAATCGTAACGTCAATCTCGCCGAGGACGCCGAAATGAAGATTAATTGGAGTGAGCACGAGGCCCTTCCGGACGGTGGAATTCCCATGGTCCGCCGTCTGGTTTTCGGGCAGAACATTTCCTGCCTGCATCTGACCGCATCCGAACCCGGGCCACTCGAACTGCAGCCGCATGCGCACGACAACGAACAGTGGGTGGTCGTGACAGCGGGTTCCATCCATTTCGTGTGCGAGGGGGAGGAGTACGAACTCGAAGCGGGAGATGTCGCCTACTTCCCCTCGGGGCAGCGCCACACCGCCACCCGGGTGGGCGAAGACGGCGCGGAACTCCTGGAGCTGTCCGCCCCCGCCCGGCTCGACCTCGTGCCGGGGTCGCTCGTCCCGTCCGTGATGCGTTTCGACTGAACGACGACGGTCGGGGAGAAGCCGATGACCTGGACATTCCGAGGACCGGCCGTGAGCGGGAGGACGATACACGACGCGGTCGTGGCCGCCGCCCGGCGCGATCCCGAGCGCATCGCGGTTCGCTGCGAGGAACACGCGATCAGCTATGCGGAACTGGTGACCGACGCCGAGCGGATCGCACGGCACCTCATCGGCACGGGCGTGTCACCCGGCGGCGTGGTGCCGGTCGTGGCGCGGCGCACCGCCGACCTTCCGGCCGTCCTGCTCGGCGTTCTGCTGGCCGGCGCGGCGTACGCGCTGCTCGACGTCCGCTGGCCGGTCTCCAGGATCGCCTCACTGCTGGAGGCCATGCGGCCCGCGGTGGTGCTCGCCGACCACACGGGGGCGGAACACCTGGCGGGGGCGGCCCTGGAGTGCGTTCCGTTCGCCGAGCTCGACCCGAAGACCGACCAGGCCCTGCCCGAGGTGACGCCGGACGACGTCGCGACGCTGTTCTGGACGTCGGGCAGCACCGGTGAGCCCAAGGCCGTGCTCTCCCCGCATCGGGCCACGACGAGGTTGTTCGGCGCCGATCCCTGCGTGCCGTACGGCCGGGCTCCCAGGATGATCAGCGCGGCCGCGGTGGCCTGGGACGCGTTCACGCTCGAACTGTGGGGGATGCTGACCCGGGGCGGGACCGTGCTGCTCCACGAAGACGACGTGCTCCTGCCCGCCTCCGTCCGCGCCTACATAGCCGACTTCGGCGCGACGCACCTCTTCCTGACTCCCGCGCTGTTCGACGTGCTGGTCACGGCCGACGTCGAGTGTTTCGGCGGGCTGCGGGTGCTCACGCTCGGCGGTGACCGGCCGTCCGTGGAGAACTGCCGGAAGCTGATGGACGCATTTCCGTCGATCGAGCTCTACAACGGTTACGGCCCCGTCGAGAGCTGTGTCTTCGTCACCACCCACCGCATCGGCAGGACCGATCTCGATGGCGACGGAGGAATTCCGGTCGGGCGGCCGGTGGCGGGAACCGACATCTACGTGGTGCGTGACGGCGCGCCGGTCCCCGGCGGTGAGCCCGGTGAGATCGCCATCGGAGGGACCGGCCTCGCCCGGGGATATCTCGGCGATCCACGTCGTACGGCGGAGGTCTTCCGCGACCTCGTGGTCGAGGGAGGGACGCGCCGCGTCTACCTGACCGGTGATCGGGGGTGGCTCGACGGGACCGGCACGCTGCACTTCGGCGGCAGGCTCGACAGCCAGTTCAAGATCGCCGGACATCGGATAGAGCCGGGGGAGATCGAAGCGGCCGCCCGTGCCGCCGGGTGCGCCCAGGCGGTCGCGATGCCGGTCACCCGGAGGAACGGCACCCGGTGCATCGCCCTGTTCGCCGTGCCGTCCGAGGGACGGGTGACGGACGAGAGCGTGCGCGCCGCGCTCAGGGAGAGGCTCCCCGGCTACATGGTGCCTGCGGCCGTCCATCTTCTGGACGTGTTCCCCTTCATGGAGAACACGAAGATCAACAGGCGGATGCTGGCGAGCCGGTTCGGTTACGCGCCATGACCACGGCAACGGCGGATTCGGAGGGATCGGAGTTGACGGTACGCGCCCGCGCGGAAGAGCAGGTCGCCGTCGCGCTCGAGTACGTCCAGGGCAAACGCAGGATCGAACGGGTGATCGAGGCGGCCGACGCGCTCCTCACCCGTTACGCCGGTGAACCGGACACCCGCCGCCGGTTGGAGATGTTCTTCGAGCTGGTGCGGCGGAACTTCAGTCAGGAGATCTCGGTGGAGTTCGACGGCTCGGTGTTCCGTACACAGGAAAGGGCTCAGGTGGCGGACGCGGTGGACTGCGTGTTCCAGATCGAGTGTCCCGATGGGAGGCATGGTGTGATCGCGGCCCGTTACGCGCCGCCGGGAACACTCGGGCTCACCGCCGCTGAGTGGCGTGCCGCGATGGGGCTGCTGGCCCGGATCGCCGGCCTCGGCGCCGGAGGGCACGCGCGATGCGTACGGTGACGGCGGTCGATCCGGGCACGTTGCTGAGCCGGCCGGACTGGTATCGCCGTCTTCCCGCCGGTACGGACGTCCACCTCCTCGGCACGGGTCTGGTCGCGGTGACGGGAAACCGGGCGGCGCGCGAGGCGCTGACCCACCCGGGGCTGGTGGCCGATCACCCGCTCAAGGCCAGCTCCCGGGCGTTCGGCCCCAACGTTCTCGACTGCGACGGCGCCCGCCATCGCGGGTTCCGCGCGCTGCTCGCGCCGATCCTCGCCGCCGGCCGGATCGAGCGGTGGCGGCGGCAGCTGATGCCCGATCTGATCGACGCGCTGGTGGACGACGTCCTCGGCCGGGAGACGGACGACTTCTACGGTGCCCACGCCCACCGGGTCCCGTACGGGATCGTGTGCACGATCCTCGGCGTCGATCGGTCGCTGGAGGGCCGGTTCCACGAGCTGACCCGCCCGCTGGCTCGGCTGCTCGACTACCCGACAGAGGAGACCGAGGCGACCCACGCGAGCATGGCGGCGCTGCTTGCGCTGGTGGGTGAGGAGTGCCGCGCCGAGTCGCTGCGGCCCGACTCGCTGCTCGGCACGATCGAGCGCACGCGTGACCGGAGGGGCATCGCCCTGACCGACGAGGAGGTGCGGTCGACGGCCCTGCTGTTCTTCCTGGCCGGTACGGAGACCAGCAGCGCCTTCATCACCTCGTTGGTGTACTGCCTGGGCCGTTCGATCATGGATATGGACGAGCTGCTCGACGCGTCGGTACGCGACGCCTTCATCGAGGAGACGCTGCGCCTGTATCCGCCGGTGCAGACGATCGCCAGGTTCGCCGAGGCCGACCTGGTCCTGGGGGACGTCCCGGTGCCGCGGCACTCCCTGGTCCTGGTCTCCCTCGCGGCTGCCAACCGCGACCCCGAGATCTTCCCCCACCCGGGGCGGTTCGACGTCGGGCGCGACACGAAGGCGTCGCTGCCGTTCTCCGTCGGGCCGCACAGCTGTCCCGGAGCTCCGCTCGCCAAGACCGAGTTCATGCTGCTCCTGGAGAGCCTCGCCCGCCGCTGCGCGCAGGTCTCGATCACCGGCGACCGCGTGCTGCTGGAGAGCCAGTCGTTCTCCCGGCCGGTGGGGTTCTCCGTCCGCTTTCAACCGAGATCGAAGGACGTGTGCTGATGGGAAGCAAGATCGAGGCCCTGCGTGAGTGGATCACCGGACTGCACGACGAACCCGTCGAGATCGACGACGACACCGATCTGATCGAATCCGTTCTCGTGACGAGCCTGCAGTTCGTCTCGATGGTCATCGAGATCGAGCGGCTGCACGGTAGCCGGATCGAGCCCGGAGTGATCAGGATCGATTCCATGCGGTCGCTGAAGGCGATCGACGCCGCGGTGTTCCAGGGCGCTTAGCGGGTGCCGATGAGACGAGACAGCGGGAACCGTACGGACGTCGCCGTGGTGTCGGGGACGTCATCGGGGATCGGCGCGGCCGTGGCGACGGAGTTCCTCCGGCGGGGTTACACCGTCGTGGGCGTCTCCCGGCGGGGCAACCCCGGGCTGAAGGGCGATCCCCGCTATGTGGACTGCCACGCGGACCTGCGGGAGCGTGACGCCGTGCGCCGCGTGTTCGAATCGGCCGGGGAGGCCGGGGAGACGGTCGCCGGCGGGGTCGCCGCCGTGGTGCTGAACGCCGGATTCTCCCCATCCCCGCACTCCCTGGCCGACGTGCCGCCGGAGCTCGCCGCCGAGACGTACGAGAGCAACGTCCTGACCGCGCTGAATCTGGTCCAGGCGACCGTTCCCCTGCTCCGGCGGAACGGCGGCGGCTCCCTGACGTTCGTCGGGGCCAGTCTGGCCAACGGATATGTGCCGGAGCGCTGGCCGTACGCCGCGAGCAAGGCCGCGATGACGACGCTCATGCGGTCGTGCTCGGTCGAGTTCGCCGACAGCCGGGTGATCGCCAATGAGGTGCGTCCGGGCCCGGTGGCCACCCCCATGACGATGGGCGAGACGCCGTACGAAATCAGCGAGGAGGTGCTCCGAGTGATCAACGAGGGGTACGGGACCGACTGGCTGAAGGCCCCCGGGCAGGTGGCCGGATGGATCGTCGACATCGCGGAGTTTCCGGCCAACGGACCCACCGGTCAAGTGTTCAACTACAGCAGAAAAGTGCCGCTTTAAGGGAGGGTGTCGTGATGAGGAACTATCCGTCGACGGAGCAGTTGGTGGACCTGTTCGACCGGGCGTCGCCGGGAATGGCGGTCACCGATTCCGGTGGGCGCGTCGTGCTCGCCAACAAGGCGGCCGGGGAACTGCTCGGCACGCAGTCCACTAAAGGAACCGTGCTCCCCGAGGTTTTGGGCATGACCGATTATCCGGCTCTGCTGTCCGCCGGACGGCCCGTCGAGAACCGCGCGGTCTCCTACCCCGACCCCGAATTCCCGTCGGGCTTCGTGAACATCGGCTTCGGCGGTGTGGACGGGAAGGTCCACGGCTTCTGGGCGCTGCGTCCGTCGACCGATATGCCCGCGCCGTCGCCGGGCCCGGCGGGCGGGGACGGGTCGGGCTCGGCGTGGATCGCGCGAGTGGACCGGCCCGACGGCGCGTACGTCTCGGCCGGCCCCGGGGCCGTCCACCTGATCAAGGCCTACTACGACCACTGCCCGGTGGCCATCCACCTGATCGAGGAGGACGGCACGGTGGCCCACGCGAACTGGAAGGACATCGAGATCGTCGGCGCGAGCCAGGCGCCGGACTCCTACGTCGGGCACCACATCCGCCGCATCTACGCGGACAAGGAGGTCGTCGAGGACTTCCTGGGCAGGTGGGGGGAGGACGCGCCGATCATCGACTTCCGCGCGGACTTCCTGAACGGCGGCGAGCGGGTGCCCGTGGTCATCTTCTCCACGGCGAACGTCGTGGACGGCTCGCTCAGGAACACCCGCTGCTTCGTCTTCCCCGACGACGCCCCGCACCGCCACCGTGACCGCGTCGGGGCGCTGGACCTGAGCTTCTGACCCCGAGCCGTGCGGTCCCCGTATCACCCGGCGGATGGTGTGGATTTATTCCGGATATAACCGATCGATCGGAAAATTTCCATCGGGAGTTTCGTATAGTACGGATCCGGGTCCATCGATTGGAAACGACGCGCGCCGCGCGGCCTAAATCACGAGTCATCGCGACCACGCCTTGTGATGCCGGAGCACGCGCGGCTCGCCGATGACAGGTGTATAGTCGCTCGCATGGTTCTGTTCGGTCTTCTTCTTCTCCGCTGCCGCAGCGGGGCTTGACGACGACCGGCACCCCGCTGCGGGGTTCCACAACGCCGGTCAGTCGTCTGACCGATGAAAGGGACCGATCAAATGCCCCGCAGCGAGATGTCTTCACCTCGATTTCCCACAATACGGACTCCTTCCGGTCCGGTTCCCGCTGATGCGCCCGACTGGAATCCACAGCGGCACAGCGCCATGCCAAGCCACCGCTATCGCCCGGTTCACGAGCGGGTCGAGCTGCCCCTGACCGGTCGTACCTGGCCCGATCGGCGGATCGAACGCGCTCCGCTGTGGGTGCCGGTGGACCTCAGGGACGGCAACCAGGCCCTGGCCGAGCCGATGGACACGGCGCGCAAGCGGCACATGTTCGATCTGCTGGTGGCGATGGGCTTCAAGGAGATCGAGGTCGGCTACCCGTCGGCGAGCCAGACCGACTTCGATTTCGTCCGGCATCTCGCCACCCGCGACGACCTGCCCGGCGATCTGACCATCTCGGTGTTCACCCCGGCCCGCGCCGACCTGATCGAGCGGACCTTCGCCTCGATCGAGGGCCTGCCGCGTGTGCTGGTCCATCTGTACACCGCGACGGCGCCCACCTGGCGCGAGGTGGTGCTGGGCCGGGAACGGACGGAGCTGTACGGAATGATCCGTACGGCGGCCGAGCAGGTGGCCCGGCTGGCCGACGCGCGTCCTGGCCCACCGGTGCGGTTCGAGTTCTCGCCCGAGGTCTTCAATCTGACCGAGCCCGATTACGTGCTGGAGGTGTGCAACGGGCTGACCGAGCTGTGGGACGCCTCCCCGGACCGTCCGGTGGTCCACAACCTGCCGGCCACGGTGGAGGTCGCGACGCCCAACGTGTACGCCGACCAGATCGAGTACATGGACCGGCAGCTGACCCGGCGCGACGCGGTGATCCTTTCGGTGCATCCGCACAACGATCGCGGCACCGGCATCGCCTGCGCGGAGCTCGCGGTGCTCGCGGGCGCCCAGCGGGTCGAGGGCTGCCTGTTCGGCAACGGGGAGCGCACCGGGAACGTGGACCTGGCCACCCTGGCGCTGAACCTGCACGCCCAGGGCGTCGACCCGATGATCGACTTCTCGGACATCGACGAGATCCGGCGGACCGTCGAGCACTGCAACCGCATACCCGTCCACATCCGGCACCCCTACGTCGGTGATCTCGTCTACACCGCCTTCTCCGGGACGCACCAGGACGCGATCAAGAAGGGCATGGCGCACCACACCGCCCGGGCGACCGAACTGGGCGTGCCGGAGGGGGAGGCGCCGTGGGCGGTGCCGTACCTGCCGATCGACCCCGCCGACGTCGGGCGGACCTACGAGGCGGTGATCCGGGTCAACAGCCAGTCCGGCAAGGGCGGGATCGCCTATCTCCTGCAGGTCGGCTACGGCCTGGAGCTGCCGCGGCGGCTGCAGCAGGAGTTCGCCCAGGTGGTGCAGCGCGCCACGGACGGCAGCGGCCAGGAGATGACCGGCAAGGAGCTGTGGAGCCTGTTCTCCGCCACCTACCTGGCACCCTGCGACGACGGCCCGATCACACTGGCCGACTGGTACGTCACCGAGCCCAGCCCGGGTGAGCACGAGTTCGAGGGGGTGCTGCGCACTCCCGACGGTGCGGAGAAGAAGGTGTCCGGCCAGGGCAACGGGCAGCTGTCGGCCCTCACCCGGGCGCTGGGCACGATCGGCGTCGAGGTGGACATCCGCAACTTCACCCAGCACGCCACCACGCCGGGGCCGCAGAGCGCGGCGGTGGCGTACGTCGAATGCCTGGTCAACGGCACGCCGGTCTGGGGGGCGGGGCAGGACACCTCGGTGCTGACCGCGTCCATCCGAGCGGTGCTGTCCGCCGTCAACCGCGCGTCCTGACGTCCGTACGGCCCGGCCCGGTGTCGCGCCGGGCCGTACCACCTCCAGGTCCTCGGAACTGCGGATCAGTGCCGGCGCGAGAGACGGCGCAAGGCTTGGCGCAGCCGTCCCATGACCGGCCGGTGGTGGCCTCCCTGGGCGTCGCGGGCCTGCCGCAGCTCGACCAGGGCCGTCGCCGCCTCGGGGCGCTTGCCCGGTGTCGGCTCGCGCATGCGCCGTACCAGATCCATGATCTCCGGCGCGACGCCGCCGGCGTCCGGCTCGGCGTCGACGCCGGGGGTGGGCAGCTCGCCGGTCAGGAGCTGGAAGGCGATCACCCCGGCGGAGTAGACGTCGGACGCCGTGGTCATCCGGTCGGGCCGCGCCCGGCACTCCGGGGCCACATAGTGCACGTCGAGGATGTTCGGCAGCTCGTTGGCCACGGTGTGCTTGCGCGGTCCCGGCTTGGCGTAGTCGAAGCCGGTGAGCATGGCGTGGCCGGAGTCGGTCACCAGCACGCAGGCGGGGGTGAGCGCCCGGTGGATGACCTTGTTGGCGTGCACGTGGGCGAGGCCGGCCAGCATGTCCTCGAACACGCCGAGCTTGGCCGTCACGCCCAGTTTCCGTCCGGTGAGGTGCAGGTGCAGCGCCTGGCCGTGCACGTCGTCGAGCACCAGGACGAACCTGCTCTCGTCGTCGATCGCGAAGAAGTCGCGCGAGCGTACGACCCGGGGGTGCGGCGGGATCTTCGCGAGCGCCTGGTAGGCGTTGGCGATCCGCCGCTGCTCGGCCACCCGCCGCCGCTCGGGCGCCATCGGGTCGGCCCGATAGACCCGCAGCAGGACGGTCTCGCTGGTGGGCGCGGTCGCGTTGACGGCGCGGTATTCGGTGACCCGGCTGTCGCCGCCGAGTTGCTCCTCGACCTCCCAGTTGCCGAACCTCGGCGGCGCGGTGGACCTGCGCACGGTCCCGTTGAGCGCCTCGATGATCGCCGTGCGGTACGGCCCGGCGTCCCGGCTGCAGCCGTGCCTGACCCGTGACACGTCGCTGAGCATGTCGACGAGGCCGGCGAGGTTGGTCACGTGCCGCGCGTCGCGGCCCGTGGGGTCGACGAGGACGGCTCCGGGGGCGGTCAGCACGACGATGTTGTCGACGTACAGCCGCTCCAGCTCACGATGCTCGTCGATGAGCAGGCCCTTCAGCGCCCGAGCCGTACCACGCAGCTTGGCGACCGGGGATCCGAACGCCTCCCGGTGCTGGGGGAACCACCGGTTCCCCGCCACCTGGAACCGGCCGCGTGCACCCTTGACGTCGATCACGCAGAGTGAATGCTCGGTGAGCACCGCCACGTCGACCTCGAAGAGATCGGCGCCGCGCGGCACCTCGATGTTGTGCAGCAGCAGCCAGTCGTCAGGGGCGTTGTCACGCAGGTGCGCGATGACCCTTCGTTCGGCGTCATTGACGGGCCGCCCGCCACCGACGATCTGAGCCATCTCCCTTGTGCCGCCTCTCTGACCAGAATGAGAACTCCATCCTCCTTGGTATCGGTATTCCCGCGCCACCACTGAATTTCCCACCTATGTCCAAGCTGACACCTCCCCTCCCACCTCCCCCTCCTCCCGTGATCTTGTAGTTGCTCGCACTCATGGCCGCTGACCGGCCATTTCTCGTTCGTGATCTTGCAGAAACTTGCATGAGGTCCCGCTGACCTGCGGATTCACCATCGATGATCTTGCAATGGCTTACGTGTCCTGTGGAGATATGTGTCGTAGAGGCCGCTTGGCGAGAAAGGCTCCCCGAGTGCAAGATCACTGATGACGACCGCCCAGGTGGGGACGCCTGCGGCATCATTTCTGCAAGATCACGGAGAGTACTCGCGCTGGTCAGGGGCGGAGACTGCGAGAATTCGCAAGATCACGGTGGGGGGGAGGGGAGGGGAGGGGTGTGGTTTGCTGGGCGATTTGTCGGGAATTCGGGCAGAATGCGCGTAGTTGTGGTCGGTGCGACCGGAAACGTCGGGACCAGTGTCGTCAGTGCGCTCGAGGCCGATCCCGCGATCACCTCGATGGTCGGGGTGGCTCGGCGGATGCCCGGCTGGCGGCCGGGGAAGGTCGAGTGGCGGCGGGCCGACGTGTGCCGTGACGACCTCGGGGAGATCTTCTCCGGCGCCGACGCGGTGATCCACCTCGCCTGGCTGTTCCAGCCCACCCACAACCCGGTGACGACCTGGAACACCAATGTCATCGGCAGTGTCCGGGTCTTCCGGGCCGCCGCGCGGGCCGGCGTGTCCACGCTCATCCACTCGTCCTCGGTCGGCGCCTACTCGCCGGGCCCGAAGGACCGGCCGGTCGACGAGAGCTGGCCCACGCACGGCTGGCCCGGCGCCGCCTACGGACGGGAGAAGGCGTACGTCGAGCGGGTTCTCGACACGTTCGAACGTGATCATGAGGACATCCGTGTCGTCCGTATGCGCCCCGGTTTCATCTTCAAGCGGGAGTCCGCGAGCGAGCAGCGGCGTCTGTTCGCCGGGCCGTTCCTGCCGCAGCGGCTGATCCGGCCGAATCTGATCCGGTTCGTCCCGGACATCCACGGGCTGCGCTTCCAGGCGCTGCACACCTCCGACGCCGCGGAGGCGTACCGGCTCGCCCTCACCCGGCCCGTCTCCGGGGCGTTCAACCTGGCAGCCGACCCGGTCATCGACCCGGCCGTCATGGCGGAGATGCTCGGGGCGCGGCGGGTTCCGGTGCCGTCGATGGTGGCCAGGGGCGCGGTCGCGGCCGGGTGGCACATGCGGCTGCTCCCGGCCTCGCCCGGCCTGATGGAGATGGCGCTGCGACTGCCCATCATGGACGTGACGAGAGCCCGCACCGAGCTGGGCTGGGAGCCCCGCCACAGCGGTACGGACGCGCTGCGCGCGGTGATCGACGGCATGAGCGGCGGGGCCGGCATGGACACTCCCCCGCTCGCGCCGGAGTCGGGCGTGGGCGGCCGGATCAGGGAGGCGGCCACGGGCGCCGGTACGCGCCCATGAGTACGAGCGATCGGACCTGAGAGGATCGAGGAGGCGGAGGGCATGCCGCTCGTGGACCGGGAATGCGCTCGACGGCTGCTGGAGTCGGACGATCCGGATGTGGCGCTGGTGTTCGTCCGCGGCGAATGCCTCGTGCTGCCCGTCGGCGAGATCGACGACGAGCACCGGGGTCTGGTGATCATACGGCGCAGCGATCTCCCGCACGACCTCGTACGCGCCCCGCTATCCGATGACCGGATGGAGGCGCTGGCCTGCCGTCTGGACAACGCGGCCAGGGATCTCGGCGGCTGACCGGGTGGCGTCGAGCCGCTCACTCGTTGTTACGGTATCGTTGCCTAACGTCATGACATCGACTCGCACCGCCGGCCTGGTGCTCGGCCTCGGCATCGGCGGCTTCATCGACGGAATCCTGCTGCACCAGCTGATGGGCTGGCATCACATGCTCAGCGGGTGGTATCCGCATGACGAGCGTCTCAACATGATCGGTGACGGGCTGTTCCACGCGGGCTGTCTCGCGCTGGTGATCGCCGGTGTCGCGATGCTGTCGCGCCGCGGCCCGCACCCCGGGCGCGAACTGCTGGGGTACGGCATAGCCGGCTGGGGCCTGTTCAATGTCGTCGAGGGCCTGGTGGACCACCAACTGCTGGGGGTCCATCACGTACGGCCAGGCCCGCACCAGGTCGCCTACGATCTCGGGTTCCTGTTCCTCGGCGCCGTCCTCGTCGCGGTCGGGCTGCTGCTGGCGAACAGTTCACGACGAGGCGTCCGGAGTGGTCGTGGCGTGAGGGGCCGCCGCCGCCGTTGACGGGCCCCTCCCGCAAAATGACGGCGTGTCGCCGCCTGACCCAAAATTCCGGAAAGCGCGTACGGACAAATCGGACAGCAAAGCGTACTTATCGGGACATAACGGGGCTAAAGTATATAGCAAACTGTGATTCTATCGTCACTCTTCGTAGGGACCGCAGAATACTGCTCGATCTCCATTGCGTTACGCGGCGCGTGAATGTGACCATGAAATCCACCGTCCGGTATCCCCCGCCGGGGCGGCGCGAAGGCGCTGCGGGGGAATCCCGTACGGCCTCGTGGCGCCCTTGAGGGATCCCGCTCGGTTCGGGCATTTCGGGGGGCACGCGTTCCCCCGATGAAGCATATGGAGAGGGGGCCACGATGACTGCCATTCGGCCTCGCGTACGCGGGGGACGCCGTGACGAGAAGCGGTATCACGACCCGGAGTTCGGCTCCTGGATCGGAGAGGTGGCGAGAACGGTCCGGGACGTAGTTGACAGCACCCCCCGGACCATCCGCCTCTGCATCCTGATCGCGGTTGCCGCCGCGTCATGGGCATACCTCAGGTAGCGGTTCACCTGTGGTCGCGGACCCCAGATTAGGGCGAGCGGTCGGCCTCATCGGCCCGATTTACGGGATCACGACGAAAACGAGACCGACTTCAACGCTTGACCGGGGTCCGCGACCACCGTTTTTGGCTTCCGCAGAATTTGACGTGAAAACTCGCGAGGGCCGAGGAGCAGGCGGTGGAGGTGTGAGGGGTTCAGGCGTCGCTGTGTGCTTCGAAACCGACGGCCGCGGGATGGAGACTCATCGACAGGCGGACACGGGAGTGACCCGGGGCCTGCTCGATGCTCACCGTGTCGCAGAGCAGGCCGATCAGCCACAGACCGTAGCCGCGGTTGGCGTGGGGGCCCGGCCGGGGACGCGGAACGTCGTCGGGGCGCAGCCGGCCCGCGTTGTCCACGATGTCGACGGCGAGGTGGTCGTCGTCGTGCCAGATGGTCAGCGTGCCGGACCCGCCTCCGTGTTCGAGCACGTTGATGGCGGCCTCGTTGGCGGCGATGACGAGGTCGTCCAGCCGGGTTCCGGTGAGTCCGGCCTGGACGGCGTGGCTCTGGACGTGCTCTCGCAGGGCGGCCAGATCATCTGTGATCGGCCACTGCCGAAGGTGATCCTCCACCTTTCCCTCCTCGATGCCGCCCATCTTCACCCCCGCGAGGGCATCCCTCCCGGGGGTTCCCTCCGCCGCGGCCGCCGCTCGATCGGTTGGTAGCCCGGGACCATGATGGTCGCGGGTGCTTCTGCAACGCTACCGGAACCCGGAACGGTGGCCGGACCGGAGGGCGGAGGGGGAGGGGTGCGGCGGGGCAGAGGTCGGCGGAGGGGCACTAGCTCGGGGACGATCCCATCCGGGCCCGGGCCGCGCCGAGCGCCTCCGCCAGATCCGTCGCGACGGCGAACGCCTTGATGAGCCCGGTGATCCGGAATATCTTGGTCAGCCGGGCGTTGAGGTTCACCAGCGAGACGGCTCCGCCGCGCTCGCCCAGGACTTCACGGATGTCGAGCAGCGCACGCAGGCCGGTCGAGTCACAGAATTCCAGGCCGTTCAGGTCGAGTACGAGTTCCCGGTGCTCCGGTGCCAGGGTGTCCCTGACATTCTCACGAAGTCGATCGGCATTTGAATAGTCCAGTGCTCCGGTCAGCGCGACGACCAGAATGCGGCCATCGCTGCCGCTCGGGGCCGGGGTCAGTTCGACGGAGGCTGTCACTCGCACACCTCGGCGGATGCTGTGGACATGGTCAGGGGTGATGAGGGGAATTCGAAAAACGACACCTGTCGCGCACGTGGATCCAGACGGATGCTTCGCCTGGGGCCGTCTGGGTCGCGCGCGGCAGGACACGGTTCTCACCGCGCTCTCCGGGGTTGTGTTCGACAGATCATGCCGTGCCATATGCGCTGCGGTGAACGCTTCGCCATAGTCACGTACCCCCCAGAACCGGCCGCCGGGCAGGCGAGCCTCGATCAGGCCGTCAGCCAGTTTAAGCCACGGGGACGTCACGACCCCAACGAAGACGCGCTCCCTCGTCCGCGGCGCGGGAGCGCCAAGGAATCACAAAAGTGGTTTTCCCCGCATCCACCTGGGAGAACGTCTTCCGGCCGGTGGCCGACCCTGGAGGAGAAGTCGGTAAGACCACGCATGCCCGGCGAAACGGGTGGCACGGCTCGGGAACGGCTCGCCGGCGTGCCGTCCACGTGTGGCGGGCTCGACGTCGCCGACCTGCTCGTACGGCAGACGCCGGACCGGCCCCGCCGGCCGATCTCCCCTGAGCCGGCGACGCGGGTTCGGGCGGCCGCAGAGGACGCCGCAGAGGACACGGCCGCCACGTCGGGAACTGCGGGACGTCAGAGTTCAAGTGCATGGCGGGCCCTCCCGGCGGCGCGGGCCTGCCACATGCCTGATCGCATCAGGCTCAGACCAAGCTGCTCAGTGCGGACTTCTTCCGCCGTTCGTTCGAGGCGGTGTCACGGGCGGGCGCGACCAGCACATCGGCCAGCGCCTCGGCAGGAGTCTGTTTGATCGTGAACGTGTCCGTTCCGGTCACGTCGAGCACCAGCCGCAGAACGCCGTGAACTCCAGCGAGGCACATGGATCCGCCGACGTCCTTCAGGGCGTCGTGCATCTCCAGCAGGGCCTCCAGTCCGTACGAGTCACAGAACTGGAGTACGGACGCGTCCACCACCAGCTTGGTGCGTCCACGCTGGATGAGGTCTTCGATCGTGCCACGGAGCACATCCCCGGTGGCGATGTCGAGTTCACCAGCCAGCGCGACCACGGAAGCCGCCTGGTGATCGCTGACAGTAATCTCGAGTGGGATTGCCATATACGCGCCTTCGTCCATTTTCGGGGCGTACTGTCTGCAAACGACGCTACCCGGAGGAGTGTCAGGTCCCAGTAATGCCGGACGGTCGATGCGTCGGGAGTCCGTCGTGGATTTTCACCTTCCTCCCACAGATGGGCAAATCCGTAAAAAGTCAACAGAAGCGGATCTTTAGGACGGTTGTCCCTCTATCCGATACGGTTCCGCCGTACCCTGCCGATCCGCCGAATCCGCTGGGCCCGGCGGCTTTCCGGGACCGGACGCCCCGCCGTCATCTGTCCGGTCCGGCGGGTGAGCCGTCACCGCTCAGGGCGGGATCCGGAGGGCGGGGTGACGGGTGGTGGCGGCGGCGCGTGCGGCGAGAATCGCGGACAGTGCCTCGCAGTCGGCCGGGGTGAGCGGAGCGTGCGGGAGCAGATAGAGCAGGCCGCCGGGCCCGTCGACGAGGTCGACCGGCAGCGGGCGCGGGAGTGTTTCCGTGGTCACGATGAGGGTCATTCTGCCGGGCGCGACCGACAGAATGCGTACGCCGATCCGGCCGGTCGTCGTCTCGGCCGGTCTCGGGCATAGCGGCCCCGCCGGCGGCCGGCGAGGCCGCGACATCGGCTGTCGGCTACCGGTCCACCGGCTCACCGGTGGAGGCAGGTCGCGCCGGTCGGGCCGGTCACCATTCGTACGGCAGGAACTTGCCGTTGAGCACGACCTCGACCCGGTCGCCCCCCGGGTCAGGCACCCGGCGTACCGCCAGGTTGAAGTTGATCGCGCTCATGATGCCGTCCCCGAACTCCTCGTGGATCAGCTCCTTGATCGTCGGGCCGTAGACCTGCAGGACCTCGTAGAACCGGTAGATCGTCGGGTCGGTGGGGACGGCGGCACCGAGCGATCCGCGTGTCGGCTGGAGTCGCAGTGCCCGAGTCACGTTCTCGTCGAGGTCCAGCAGGTTCGCCGCCGCCGTGGCCTCTGCCTCGCTCATCGGATGCTGGCCGAGCAGTGCCGCCACCGTCCACGGGACCGGTCGGCCCACCGCCTCGGCCAGTTGCGCCCAGGTGACGCCCAGCCTCGCCTTCGCCTCACGCACCGCCTGTGCGGCCTGGTCTTTTGTCATGCCCTCCCCCTGTTCGTCGGTCTGTCGGCAACTCTAGGCAATCGGCGCCGGACCTGACGTAAAGGGAAGGGGCACGCCGACGCCGTCGGATCGGATCGCCGCGATGGAGGCGGGGGCGCCCCCTTGTGGAATGCTAGCTCTGCGCTATCTTGGTGATATCACTTCGATAGCTGACGAGAGGGGAGAGGCGATGGAACGACGGGCGTTCCGGCTGAACGGCTTCGCCGTACTGCTGGTCCTGCTGGTGCTCGCCGGTGCGCTGGTGCCGGGCTGGCAGAGCAAGCTGTCCGGGTTGGATTCGACGGCGTGGGAGGAGGGGCTGCCGGGGGGCGTCGGGCTGCTGATCGCACTGACGATCGCGTGGCTCGTGGTCGCCGTGATCGTGGCGTCGGGCTTCACCGTCATCAATCCGAACGAGGCCAAGGTCGTGCAGTTCCTGGGCCGGTACGTCGGCTCGTTGAACGCCGCCGGGTTCCAGTGGGTGCTGCCGTTCACCACCAAGCAGCGGATCACGCTCCGGGTGCGCAACTTCGAGACCGCCAAGCTCAAGGTCAACGACGCCGACGGCAATCCGGTGGAGATAGCCGCGGTCGTGGTCTACAAGGTGGTCGACACCGCGCGGGCGGCGTTCTCGGTGGACGACTACGAGGAGTACGTGGCGATCCAGTCGGAGGCCGCCGTACGGCACCTGGCCACCAGTCATCCGTACGACTCCCATGAGGAGGGCCGCACCAGCCTGCGCGACGGCGCGGAGGTGGCCGGGGAGCTCACCGCCGAGCTGCGTGAGCGCACCGACCTGGCCGGTGTCGAGGTCCTGGAGGCGCGGATCACCCACCTGGCCTACGCCCCCGAGATCGCCCAGGCCATGCTGGTCCGTCAGCAGGCCGCACAGGTGGTCGCGGCGCGTGCGCACATCGTGGAGGGCGCTGTCGGTATGGTGAGGCTCGCCCTGGACCGGCTGTCGGAGCAGGGAGTGGTCGAACTCGACGAGGAGCGCAAGGCCCAGATGGTGTCCAACCTCCTGGTCGTCCTCTGCGGCGACCGGGCGACCCAGCCGGTGGTCAACGCCGGCAGCCTCTATGCCTGACCATGCCGGAACGCAAAAAGCTCCTACTCCGGCTTGATCCCGCCGTCTACGAGGCCGTCGCCAGATGGGCGGCCGACGATCTGCGCAGCATCAACGCCCAGATCGAGTACGGCCTGCGCCTCGCGCTCAAGCAGGCGGGGCGCGAGCCCAGGAGGCCAGGCGCGAGGGACTCCGGGGAAAAGGAATCCGGCGGCGAGTCCGCCGGAGAGGAGCACCCGCGCGCCGACCGCTGATCCGCCGCCCGATCGACCGCACATCGCCTCTGTACACACCGTGTATAGAGGCGATGTATAGTCGTGGGCATGCCGATTTCCCACACGTTGCTGGCGCTGCTGGAGTGCGGGCCCCGGCACGGGTACGACCTCAAGCAGGAGTTCGACGCCCAGTTCGGCCAGGATCGTCCACTCCATTACGGCCAGGTCTACGCCACGCTGGCGCGGCTGCTGAAGAACGGGCTCGTCGAGGTCGACGCGGTCGAGCGCGGGGGCGGGCCCGAGCGCAAGCGGTACGCGATCACGGCCGCCGGCGTCAGCGACGTGGAGGGATGGCTGTCTCGGCCGGAGCGCCCAGGCCTCTACCTGAACAGCACCCTCTATACCAAGGTGGTGCTCGCGCTGCTGACCGGCCGGGATGCCGCGACGATCCTCGACGTCCAGCGCGCGGCGCACCTCGACCTGATGCGGGAGCTGACTCGGCGCAAGACGCGCGGAGATCTGGCCGACGCGCTGATCTGCGATCATGCGATCTTCCACCTCGAGGCCGACCTGCGCTGGCTGGAGCTGACCGGCTCCCGGCTGGACCGGCTCGCCGAGGAGGTCCGCCGATGACAGGTGAGGCTTCCCGGCCCTCCACCGGGCAGGCTCCGCTGCTGTCGGCCCGCGACCTGCGCCCAGAAGGCCGTGATCTCGCGAAATGCGGGGTTGTTCGCGCCTTGTCGGGTCACGTGGGACCGGGCGGGTCGAATGGTCGCCTGTGTAGATTTCTGCCACAATAGATGCATCTTTCCTCTCTGCTAATCTCCCTCAGGTCGTCAGCCCCTCGGCCTCCTGAGAGTTTTCGCCGATGAACCGCCACAGACCTCGTCGACGGGCGCATAATCGCGGGTGGCAAGGCGGCCGGCAGCCGGTGAGCCCGGCCGGGAAAAGGAGTAGCAGCGAAACCGCAGGGAATGTTCCATGAACTGGCCGAGGTCAGCAATGGAGTCGCCATGAAATCGCAGGGAGTCCTCCGTGCGCTGCCGTTCGTCGCGATATCCGGTGTGGTTCTGGCCGACCTGCTCGTCGGGCCTACCTTGGTCTTTCTGCCGCTGCTCACCCTGGGGCCGGCCTTCGCCTCGGTCTCGGGCGGCATACGCCGTACCGCTGCGGTGGGCGTGCTCTCGCTGGTCGTCTATGTGCCGCTGGCGGCGTACGACCAGCTGCTCGGCCGGCCGCAGAACACCCTCACGATGGCGTCGATAGTCGGGGTCACCGGGGCCAGCATGCTGGCGAGCGTGCTGAGGATCGGGCGCGAACGCAAGCTGGCCACGGTCCGGCTGGTCGCGGAGGCCGCCCAGCGTGTGCTGCTGCGCCCCGTCCCCCGCCGGGCCGGCGATCTGACGGTCGCGCTGTCCTACACGTCGGCCGCGGCTGAGGCGCAGATCGGCGGCGACCTCTACGAGGTGGTCGTCACGCCGGAGGGGGTGCGGCTGCTGATCGGTGACGTGCAGGGCAAGGGCCTGGAGGCCGTGGAGACAGCGGCGTGGGTTCTTGGCGCGTTCCGTGAGGCGGCCTATGACCAGGCCGAACTGCTCGGCGTCGCCGAACGGCTGGAGACCAGCCTCGCCCGGCATCTGAGCGGTGAGAAGTTCGTCACGGCGATCCTCGCCGAGGTGCACGACGAGGAGATCTGGCTGCTCAACTGCGGCCATCCCGCTCCGCTCGTGCTCGGCGGAGACGGCGGCGTCCATCTGGCCGAACCGCCGGAGGAGGCCGCCCCGCTCGGGCTCGCCGAGCTCGGTTCTCCCCGGCCCAAGCCGTACGGCGTCCCGTTCGGGGACGGCGACCAGATCCTTTTCTATACGGACGGCGTCATCGAGGCCCGGGACCGGAGCGGGGTCTTCTATCCGCTCGAGGAACGCGTGCGTCTGCTGCGGGCGCCCGACCCGCAGGCCGCGCTGGACGAGCTGCGCGCCGATCTGCTGCGCCACGTGGGCGGGCCCGTCCCGGACGACGCCGCGATGCTGCTCCTGCGCCGCGCGGAGACCCACCGGCGGCCGGCCGATCCAGTTGTCGGAGCCGATGAGATGGGCAGGGAGGACGCGACCACCGGCCGATCGTAGGAACAGCCACGTTGGGGTGGGGCGGGTACAGCTAGGCCGGTGAACGCGTCAGAGCGGATTCTGGAGCGGGTTGAGACGCAGGCCGACCGTCCCGCGCAGGTGCAGCAGGAGGGCTCTGCCGCGACCGGACGGGACGGGGATGGGGACGGGTGTGCGAGCGGCCATGGTGCCTGGTGTCTCGCGAGACGGAGTCGGTGTCGCCTCATCTGACGGTGCAGGTGACGGGGTGGGGACGGGCGTGCCGATGGTCGGTGTGGCCGGTGTTCCGGAAGACGGGGCCGGCATCGCCGCGGATTCCGCTTCAGGCGCGGTGGGTTCGGGTGTCGTGGTCGTGGGCTTCGCGGTGGGGGTCGGGACGACGATCGTCATCTTCACGATGATTTTGCAGTTCTTGACCCGCTTGCACAGCACGTTCTGCACGCTGGTCGCGCCGCCCGCCGTCGTGGCCGTCGTGTGCTGGTAGCCGCGATTGCGGGTGGGGCTGTTCGAGAAGACGATGTTCCGGTTGCGCCTGCCGTTTCCGGTTCTGTGACCGCGGTGCGCATCGGCGTCAGCCGTCGCTCGTTTCGTGTCTGCTTCCGGCCGTTTTGTATCCGCAGCAGCATGGGATGGCTCAGCGATCCCGACGAGTGCGGTCGAGGCGAGGGCACCGGCGAGAAACAGGGAAAGAGTTCTTCCGCCGAATGCTCCACCGACACACTTGAAAGTCACTTTTCGTCGTCCCCTGCTGATCTGGCGAGTGCGGCACTTGGTCCGATCGGACGCATTCGACAGCATAGGCTCCCGCAGACCATCGAGGTCGTTCAACGAGCGGAGATCGTCGGCATCTTGCCATATCATTGCCGTGGGCGGTGTTAAAACTCAAGCGTTCAGGTTATGTCGAAGCAGGCTGTGGGAAACCTTCAGGAGCGCACGGGTTTCGATCACCGAGATCCGGACGAGTAACGCGACCCTCCCCTGGTGAAGGGCACCCATGCATATTGCGGAACATTGCAGGCGCGGGACCTCCGGGTGCAGTAACTCCCCTGGGTGACCCCGGCTCCTCGCACGCTGATGGTGGCCTGTTCTATTCCCCTCCCACTCTTCAGGCTGCCGATCGTCACCTCGTTCGTGTTCCGCCTGCCGCGGCCCACGAGAACGCTGGAGCCGTTGCCGTTGTTGTCACCGCCACCGGTGCCGTTGCCCATCGGCCGGAGGCTGGAGGAGGTCGCGGCCGCCTCCGCACTCGTGGAGGGGAGAGCGAAGGCGCCCGCGAGTGCGATCGTGAGCGTGCCGAACACCAGCCGACGCACATGGACGATCACGCCGTCGAGTGAGCTGTGCACAGTGTTACAATCCATTCCTCTGGCACCTTCCGGCAGGCATGCGGCGAGTGATTTCTCCCCGGCGTGTCGGATGAAATCGACATCAGCCATACCCGTTGCCGGGCATCGCATTCGGTTCTCTGATGATCTACAGCGCGAACGATTACCGATGCTTTGCCGGCCTGGCGGAACCCCTTGCCGGAGACGGTGGCGGCATCCTGGAAACGCCATGTTTTCCCGAGGGATGCCTACGAAATGGCGCCATTATATTCTGGGAAACCTTGCAGACCCGGGTCCGGCGTTTGCAGTAAGTGCCCTGGATGGTGCTCACGCCGCCGACACCGATCGAAACCTGATGCAGGGCGCCGCTGGCCCGGGTGCCGCCCATCGCCAAGTAATTCCTGTTGTTCTTGCCATTGCCCAGGCGCACGGTGGACTGATTGCCGTTGTCCTGGCCGTCGCCGGATGCGGCCCGGTAATTCTTCCGCGGATCTCGGGGCACCGCCATCGCGTCCGCGGACTGCGATGGGGACGCGAGCGCCACCGCCACCCCGATCGTGAGCAAGCCGAGCGCCGCCCGCCGCAGCCGGGCCGGCATGTCGGCACGCGGATCGGAGCCAGCGTGACGAGCCGTTTCCCCTGGCATCCTGTCCCTTCAATCGAAGCGGTCGGCACTGGCGTACCGGTGAAGATTGCCTACCCCCGTGCCGGGCACCGGTCTCGGCTCTCGGTGATCCCGGTATCGGTGATTGCCCACTCTTTCCTTACCTCAGAGGTTCCCCGGACGGCCGGTCAGGGAGTGTCCGACCCGTCCCGAGCGGGGTGGAACTCGCCCATGGTCGAGGATGCCCGGCCGGCGTACGTCGTCGAGGGGCCGACCGGGGATCGTGCTGAACGCGATGACCCGGCGGCCCACGTCCTCGATCGAGATGGCGCCGCCCAGCGCCGCCGCGAGCGCGTCGGCGCTTTTGCTCCGGTTTTGATCCGTTAGGTGGGTGATGGGCCGCCGGGTTCGTCACCCTGCTCCGCTGACTGAACCTCCCCCGGTGGTTCCCTCTGTGCCGATGCACAGCACGGCTCCGCCGCCGAGCCGTACGGCGTCACGCAGCGGGCCGCAGTCGGCCGCGTCGGCGAGGCGGTGCAGGGCGGCCAGGGTGGCGGCGCCGCAGAGGCCGATGTCCAGTCCCAGCGCGGCGAGCTCCCGGGTGACCGAGCCCACCTCGTCGTCGCTCACCGCGATCGTGCCGGCCAGGCCGTCGCGGAGGGCCGGCCAGGCGGGGGCCGACGGGGTGCCGCAGTTGAGGCCGGCCATGACGGTGCCCGGGGTCGGCACGCTGACCGGGCGGCCCGCGCGCAGCGACTCGGCCACGCACGCGGCCGTCACCGGTTCCACCGCGATGACGGCCGGGCCGTACGCCTTCGGAGCCTCGTGTACGGCCCAGCGGACCGCGGCGGCGGCCAGGGAACCGACGCCGACGGGGACGAGCACGATGCCGACCGGCTCGGTCGGCTCGGCCGTGATCTCGCGGAACAGGGTGGCGTAGCCGTCGATGACCCACTCGGCCGACGGCACGCCGGGTGACGGTGAGAAGTCGGCGATCAGCGCTCTGCCGGGTGCGCCGCCGTCGCGCTCGGCCGCCGCGGCCGCGTCGTCGTAGGACCCGGCCGTGACGATCACCTCGGCCCCCTCGGCCGCGATCAGGCGGGCGCGCTCGGCGCCGACGGCGGCGGGCAGATGGATCCGGCAGGCGAGGCCGAGCCGGGCGGCGCAGCGGGCCACCGCCCGCCCGTGGTTGCCCGCGCTCGCGGCGACCAGCGTCCGGGTGCCGGGATGGCGGCGCAGCGTCTCCTCCACCGCCCACGACGCCCCGAGGAACTTGAAGGCGGGTAGGCCGAAGCGGTCGGACTCGTCCTTCATGAGGACGGTCCGCCGGTTCCGACCCCACGCGATGTCCGGCAGTCGCCGCAGCGGCGTGGGGGCGTACCCCGCGAGTCCCCGGTGGAAGACGGTGACCTCGGGGCCGGGCGGCGGGGCGACGCGCTCGGGGCGGAGGTGCGGATTGACGACGGCGAGGGCCTGCATGGTGGCAGTCTCGGCCATCCGGGGCGGAGCGCGCGTTGTTCCGGAGGACGAACCCGTGACGGGGCGTTCATCCGGCCGACCGCATTCGCCGGGCCCGGTCGTCGCTCTCCGACGATGAGCGGTCTCGGCGCGCCCGCATAACGTTTCCGGCATGACCTCTCCTCACGTGTCGAAGCCGTCGTTCGAGCGGTCGTCCGGGCGGCGGTCGAAGCCGCCGTCGAGGCTGCTGCTGCGCAATGCCCGGGTCGGCCTCGGCGGCCCGGTGCGGCACGTCTCGATCGAAGGCGGCCGGGTGACCGCGATCGAACCGCCCGGCGTGGTGGCCGGCATCGAGGGCGCCGAGAACGTCGATCTCCAGGGTGCGACCCTGCTGCCCGGACTGTGGGACGCGCACGTGCACTCCGTACAGTGGGCCAGGGCCCGCCGCCGGATCGACCTCGGCGGCGCGCGGTCGGCGGTGGAGGCGTCCCGGCTCGTCCGGCTCCCGGGGGCGGGCGAAGGGCCGGGCAGTGGGCTGATCGAGGGGTTCGGCTTCCGCGACGCCCTGTGGCCGGACCGGCCGGACAAGTCGCTGCTCCCCGCGGACCATCCGGTCGTGCTGATCGGCAACGACCTCCACACGGTCTGGCTCAGCCAGGCCGCGCTCGCCCTCATCGGCAGGGGCGACCATCCGACCGGGGTGCTGCGCGAGAGGGAGTGCTACGACGCGCTGGCCGCGCTGCCGCCGCCTCCGCGCGAGGTGATGGACGGCTGGATCGCCGAGGCGACCGTCGCCGCCGCACGTCTCGGTGTGATCGGGGTGCTGGACTTCGAGTTCGCCGACAACGTGACGGAATGGTCGCGGCGGGTACGCGAGCAGGACGTCGCCGTGCGCGTCGTCTGCTCGATCCCCGGGCATCGGCTCGACGACGCGATCGCCGGAGGGCTGCGTACGGGCGACCCGGTGCCGGATTCCGGCGGGCTGCTGGAGGTCGGCCCGGTGAAGGTCTTCGTCGACGGCTCGCTCAACACCCGCACCGCCTACTGCGACGAGCCGTACCCGGGCTCGGGCGACCTCGGGCGGCTGGAGACGTCGCCGGAGGAACTGGTCGCGACGATGTCGCTCGCCGCCCGGCGCGGCCTCCAACTCGCCGTGCACGCCATCGGCGACCACGCGTCCGCGATCGCACTCGACGCCTTCGACGCCGTCGGGTGTCCCGGGCGCATCGAACACGCGCAGCTCGTCCGGGCCGCCGACTTCGCCAGGTTCGCCCGGCCGGGTCTGGTCGCCGGGGTGCAGCCCGCGCACGCCCCGGGCGACCGCGAGGTAGCCGACGTCCACTGGCGTGGCCGGACCTCCCGGGCCTACGCCTACGCCGACCTGCTCGCGGCGGGTGCGGCCTTGGAGTTCGGCTCCGACGCCCCGGTCGCGCCGCTCGACCCGTGGGACGGCATCGCCTCGGCCGTGACCAGGACCGACGACGAGCGCCCGGCGTGGCATCCCGAGCAGGCCGTTCCGCTCCGGACGGCGCTCGCGGCGGCGGCCCGGGGACGGTCGGCGGTGAGGGAAGGCGACCCGGCCGACCTGGTGATCCTGGAGCGGGACCCGTCTCTTCTCCCGCCCGCGGAGCTGCGCCGCCCGCGCGTGCTCGGCACCCTCCTGGCCGGCCGGTGGACGCACCGGGAGTCGCTGTGAGCCGGCGCGCACGCACGCTCACCGCCAGAAGAATGGTAGAAAATATCCACTCCCGGCATAGATTGCAACATACTCCGTAAATCGGACATCAAGGTATTCTTAACATCATTCAACTTAATCGTGTATCAAGTTACACGAAACCAGTGGATAGCCACGCCTAAACCCAGTAATTTCAAGCACTAAATGTGTTTAGGATGGGTTGGGCTCTGCTGTGTCCTGGTTTCGGGGGAATTCGTGCGCGGTATTTTGCCTGTCGGGAGTCTTCCCTGGTGAATGAATGGGCGGGGCGAGACGTGATCGCGGTGGTGGGCATGTCCTGCCGCTTCCCCGGGGCTTCGGACGTGAACGCGTTCTGGGAGCTGTTGCGTGACGGCGTCGACGCGGTCACGGACGTCCCAGCGGAACGTTGGGAGGCCGAGCCGGGGTTCGCCGCGTTACCGGAGGAGGCCCGCCGCGGCGGGTTCCTCGAACACGTCGACAGGTTCGACGCCGGCTTCTTCGGCATCTCGGCGCGGCAGGCGGCGACCATGGATCCGCGCCAACGACTGCTGCTGGAACTGAGCTGGGAGGCGCTGGAGGACGCGCGGGTGCCGCCCGACCGTCTCAGGGGCGGCGGCGCCGGAGTCTTCGTCGGCGCGATCTGGGACGACTACGCCGCGCTGGCCCACCGGTACGAGGCCGCCACCGGCTCGCCGTACGCGATGACCGGCCTGCACCGCGGCATGCTCGCCAACCGGATCTCCTACGTCTTCGGGCTGCGCGGGCCGAGTCTCGTCGTGGACACGGCCCAGTCGTCCGCCCTGGTCGCCGTGCACTTCGCGGTCGAGAGCCTGCTGCGCGGAGAGTGCGACATCGCGCTGGCCGGTGGGGCGAACCTGGTGCTCGCCCCGGAGAGCGCGGCCACCTCCGCGGCCTTCGGCGGGCTGTCGCCGAGCGGCCGCTGCGCCGCCTTCGACGCCTCCGCCGACGGGTACGTGCGCGGCGAGGGTGGCGGTCTGGTCGTGCTCAAACCGCTGGCGCGGGCACTGTCGGACGGCGACCGGATCCACTGCGTGATCCTCGGCGGCGCCGTCAACAACGACGGCGGCGGGGAGACGCTCACCACCCCCGACCGGGACGCGCAGGAGGACGTCATCCGGCGGGCGCACGCTTCGGCGCGGGTGCGGCCCGCCGACGTGCAGTACGTCGAACTGCACGGCAGCGGCACCTTCGTCGGCGACCCCGTCGAGGCCGCCGCGCTCGGCGCGGTGTTCGCCGGCAGAGGCGGGCACCGGGTGCGCGTCGGCTCGGTCAAGACCAACATCGGGCATCTGGAGGGCGCCGGGGGCATCGCCGGACTGCTGAAGACCGCGCTGTGCCTCCGGCACCGGCGGCTCGTGCCCAGCCTGCATTTCCGGGACGCCGGGCCGCGCATCCCGCTGGACGAGTTCGGGCTCCGGGTGCAGACCGAGACCGGGCCGTGGCTGGACGAGGACCGGCCGCTGGTCGCCGGAGTGAGCTCCTTCGGCATGGGCGGGACGAACTGCCATCTCGTGCTCGCCGAGCCGCCCGCATCTGTGGATGCCACCCCCGTGGACGATGCGCCTGTGGCGGCCGGGCCGATCGTGCGGCCGGCGGCGACGCCGTGGCCGGTGTCGGCACGGAGCCGGGCGGCGCTGCGCGGACAGGCGGACCGGCTGCTCGCCCATCTGCCCGGCCACCGTGACCTGGACGTGGGATTCTCGCTCGCCACCACCCGCTCGGCCCTCGACCATCGCGCGGTGCTCCTCGCCCCCGACCGCGCCGGATATGAGCGTGGGCTCGCCGCCCTCGCGGCGGGACTGCCCGCGCCCGGCCTGGTGGAGGGGGTCGCGAGCGGCGGCGAGGTCGCCTTCGTGTTCCCCGGGCAGGGCTCGCAGTGGGCGGGGATGGCCCTTCCGCTGCTGGCCGCCTCCCCGGTCTTCCGCGACCTGATGACCGGCTGCGCCGAGGCACTCGACCCCTACCTGGATCGGCCGCTGCTGGACGCGCTGGGCGATCCGACCGCACTGGAGCGGGTGGACATCGTGCAGCCCGCGCTGTTCGCTGTGATGGTCGCGCTGGCCGGGCTGTGGCGCTCCTATGGGGTGGAGCCGAGCGTCGTGACCGGGCACAGCCAGGGAGAGGTCGCCGCCGCCCACATCGCGGGCGCGCTCACCCTGCCGGACGCCGCCCGCGTCATCGCCCTGCGCAGCCGGGCGCTCGTGGCGCTGGCCGGCCGGGGCGCCATGGCCTCGGTGGCGCTCCCGGTCCGGGAGGTCGAGGCCCGGCTGCCCGCGTTCAAGGGTTTGGCCGTCGCCGCCGTCAACGGGCCGAACGCGGTCGTCGTCTCCGGTGAACCCGACGCTGTGGCCGCCTTCGTGGCGGCGTGCGATGCCGACGGAGTGCGGGTGCGCCGGGTCGCCGTCGACTACGCCTCGCACTCCCCGCAGGTCGAGGCCGTACGCACCGATCTGCTCGACGCCCTCGGCTCGATCCGGCCGGGCCCGGCCCGCGTGCCGTTCCACTCCGCCGTCACCGCGGGACCGCTGTCCGGCGAGGAGCTGACGGCCGGCTACTGGTATCGCAACCTCCGGCAGGAGGTTCGCTTCGAGCGGACCGTGCGCGGCATCGGGGCCGACGTGCTGGTCGAGGTCAGCCCCCACCCCGTGCTCACCGGCGCGCTGCAGGACACCGTGCCGGAGTCGGCCGTGCTCGGCACGCTGCGCCGGGACGAGGGCGGCATGGACCGCTTCCTCCTCTCGCTCGCGGAGGCGTACGTGGCGGGAGCGGCGGTCGACTGGGCGCGCTGCTTCACCGGCACCGGGGCGCGGGCGGTCGACCTGCCGACGTACGCCTTCCAGCGGGAGCGGCACTGGCTCGAACCGGGGCGGCGCCGGGAGCCGGGCCTCGCGACCGGGCCCGTCGAGCGGGCCGGTACGGCCGTGCCGGACGCCGCGGCGCCGACTCCACCGCAGGACGCGGCCGAGGTGGTGCGGGCGCACGTGGCGGCCGTGCTCGGGCACCACGAGCCCGCGTTGGAGCCCATGGACATGGACCGGGCCTTCAAGGAGCTGGGGTTCGACTCGCCGATGACGGTCGACCTGCGCAACCGGCTGGTCGCGTCGACCGGCGTTCGGCTGGGCAACTCCGCGCTGTTCGATCACCCGACGCCCGCCGCCCTCGCCGCGCACCTCGCCACGCACTTCGCCGCGCATCGGGGCACTGCGGCCGATCAGGCGGCGGGATCGCGCCGGGAACGCGTGCAGGCGAGCACGCGCGGTGAGCTCCGGGAACACGCCCAGGCGAGCACGCGCGGTGAGACGGCCGCGCCCGGCGAGCCGATCGCGATCGTGGGCATGGCCTGCCGCCTTCCGGGCGGCGTGACCAGCCCGGACGAGCTGTGGAAGCTGGTGAGCGACGGGCGCGACGCGACCTCGGAGTTCCCCGGCGACCGAGGGTGGGACCTGGCCGGCCTGTTCGACCCCGATCCCGATCGCCCGGGCGCCTCCTACACGCGGCGCGGCGGCTTCCTGCACGACGCCGGGGCGTTCGACGCCGGCCTGTTCGGCATCTCACCGCGTGAGGCGCTGGCGATGGACCCGCAGCAGCGGCTGCTGCTCGAACTCGCGTGGGAGTCCTTCGAACGCGCCGGCGTCGACCCGAGATCGTTGGGCGGCAGCCGTACCGGCGTTTTCGTCGGCGCCATGGCCACCGACTACGGCCCCCGACTGCACGAGGCGACCGGGAGCCTCGCGGGCTACGGCCTCACCGGCACCGCCGGCTCCGTCGTCTCCGGCCGGATCGCGTACGCCTTCGGACTGGAGGGCGTCGCGCTCACCGTGGACACGGCGTGCTCCTCGTCGCTGGTCGCGATCCACCTCGCCGTGCGCGCGCTGCGCCAGGGAGAGTGCGCGCTCGCGCTCGCCGGCGGCGCGACCGTCATGTCCACGCCCGGGATGTTCGTGGAGTTCAGCAGGCAGCGGGGGCTCGCGCCGGACGGCCGGTGCAAGCCGTTCTCCGCGGCGGCCGACGGCACCGCCTGGGCGGAGGGCGCCGGCATGCTCGTGCTGGAACGGCTCTCCGACGCCCGCCGTCACGGGCACCGGGTGCTGGCGGTGATCAGGGGCACGGCGGTCAACTCCGACGGCGCGTCCAACGGGCTGACCGCGCCCAGCGGGCTGTCCCAGCGGCGGGTGATCGGCCAGGCTCTCGCCGACGCCCGGCTGCGGCCCGCCGACCTCGACGCCGTCGAGGCGCACGGCACCGGGACCGCGCTCGGCGACCCGATCGAGGCCGAGGCGCTGATCGCGGCGTACGGCCAGGACCGGGACCGGCCGCTCTGGGTCGGCTCGCTCAAGTCGAACGTCGGGCATGCCCAGGCCGCCGCCGGGGTGGCCGGAGTCATCAAGATGGTGCTCGCCATGCGGCACGGCGAGCTGCCGCGCACCCTGCACGCGGACGTGCCGACGCCGCATGTGGACTGGTCCGCCGGCGCGGTCGAGCTGCTCACCGAGGCGCGCCCGTGGCCGCGGGCCGGCGCGCCGCGCAGGGCGGCGGTCTCCTCGTTCGGCATCAGCGGCACCAATGCCCATCTGATCCTGGAACAGGCCGACGAGCCGGAATCCACGCGGGAGACCCCGGCGGGACCGGTGCCGTGGGTGCTGTCGGCGCCGGGGGACGCTGCGCTGCGCGAGCAGGCGGCGCGGCTGCTGACCGTCGCCGACCACCCCCGGCCCGCCGATGTGGGCCGCACACTCGGCACTGCGCGTGCCGCCTTCGGTCACCGGGCCGCCGTGGTCGCCGCCACCCCGGAGGAGCGTCGCGACGCCCTGCGCGCGCTGGCGGCGGGCGGCGAATCGTCCCGTCTGTTCCGCTGTGCCGTACCGTCCGGCGGGCTCGCGTACCTGTTCACCGGCCAGGGCGCGCAGAGACCCGGCATGGGCCGGGAACTGTACGAGACGTTCCCCGCGTTCGCGCGGGCGATCGAGGCCGTGTGGGCCGGGCTGGACGGCCTGCTGGACCGCCCGCTGCGCGAGGTGATGTTCGCCGAGCCCGGCACGCCCGGCGCCGCCTCGCTCGACCAGACCGTGTACACCCAGGCGGCCCTGTTCGCGCTGGAGGTGGCGGAGTTCCGGCTGCTGGAGTCGTGGGGGATGCGGCCCGCAGCGCTTGCCGGGCACTCGATCGGCGAGCTGGCCGCGGCGCACGTCGCCGGGGTGCTCGACCTCGCCGACGCCTGCCGCCTGGTCGCCGCACGCGGGCGGCTCATGCAGGCGCTGCCGGCCGGTGGGGCGATGGTGGCCGTGGCGGCGGGCGAGAAGGAGATCGCGGCGCTGCTCTCCGACGGTGTGGCGCTCGCCGCCGTCAACGGCCCAGAGGCCGTGGTGATCTCCGGCGACGAGCCGGGCGTACTCGCCGTGGCCGCGCACTTCGCCGCGCTGGGCCGCCGGACCCGGCGGCTGCGCGTCAGCCACGCCTTCCACTCACCCCTGATGGAGGGCATGCTCGCCGACTTCCACACGACGGCCGAGGAACTCGCGTACGCGCGGCCGCGCATCCCGATCGTGTCCACCGTCACGGGCGGCGAAGCCGGCTTCGACGACCCGGCGTACTGGGTGCGGCAGGTGCGCGAGCCGGTCCGGTTCGCCGCAGCGGTGCGGCGGCTGTACGACGACGGCGCGCGCACCTTCGTCGAGCTGGGCCCCGACGGAGTCCTGGCCGCGCTCGGCCCCGCCGGCGCGGGCGATGACGCGACGTTCCTGCCGATGCTGCGTGCGCAGCGGCCTGAGACCGAGACCGTCGCCGCCGCCGTGGCGCACGCCCACACCCGCGGCGCCGCCGTCGACTGGGACGCCTACTTCGCGGGCGCCCGGCTCACCGAACTGCCGACGTACCCCTTTCAGCGGCGGCGCTACTGGCTCGCGCCCGGAGGCGCCGAAGCCGCCCACCCCTTCCTCGGCGAGCCCGTCCCCGCCGCCGCCACCGGGGAGACGCTGTTCACCGGGAAGCCGTCCCGGCGGACCCACCCGTGGCTCGCCGATCACGTCATCGGCGGCACGGTGCTGCTGCCGGGCGCCGCTCTGCTGGAGATGGCGTTGTACGCCGGCGGCAGGCTCGGCTGCCCGGATGTGGCCGAGCTGACCCTGGAGGCGCCGCTCCCGCTGCCCGAGGACGGCGACGTCACGCTCCAGCTCGCCGTCGGCCCGGCCGACGACACCGGCCGGCGTCCGCTCGCGTGCTACGCACGGCACGGTGACGCCGGCGACTGGACCAGGCACGCCACCGGCACCCTGGCCCCCGCCGAAGGCCCGCACGCGGACGGCACGCACCCGGCCGAGACCGAGGTCCGTACGGTCGCCGGGGAGGCGGACGCCTTCGACGCGGCGGAGGCGTACCGCGGGCTCGCCGCGCGCGGATACGGCTACGGCCCGGCCTTCCGCGGCCTGCGCTCGGCCGCCCTGGACGGCGAGGCCGTAGATGCGGAGGCGGCGCTGCCCGACGGGCTGCCCGCGTCCGGCTTCGGCCTGCACCCGGCTCTGCTGGACGCCGCCCTGCACGGAGCGGTGCTGCACGCGTCGATCCCGCATGGGGCGGCCGTGACGGCCGCCGGGGCGGAGGACGCCGCCGGTGTCCCGGCGGTGCCGTTCACCTTCGAGCGTGTCTCCCTGCACAGGACCGGCGCGCGCGAGCTGCGGGTGCGGATCACACCGACCGGCGCGGGGGCCGTCTCGATCGCGCTGGCCGACGAGCACGGCCGCCCCGTGGGCGTCATCGGCTCCCTCGTGCTGCGCGCCGCCTCGGCGCGGAACGCACCGCCGGACGCCCTGTTCACGGTGGAATGGACGCGGGTGCCCGCCCCGGCGGGAGACCTCCCGGCCCCTCGCGTCGAGCGTGTGCCGTACACGGAGGGTGTGCCGGACGCCGCCGCCGTACACGCGGTCGCCCGGCACGGCCTGGCACTGGTGCGCGCGGCGGTGTCGGACGACGGCGGCGACGACCGGCCGCTGGTGCTGGTCACCCGTGGCGCGGTCGCCGTCGACGACGACGAGGACCTGGCGGACCCGGCCGCGGCCACCGTGTGGGGCCTGGCGCGTTCCGCGCAGACCGAGCACCCCGGGCGCGTCGTGCTGGTGGACACCGACGGGCATGAGGCGTCCGAGCGCGCGCTCGCCGCGGCCGTGGCCACCGGCGAGCCCCAGCTCGCGCTGCGCGCGGGGGCGGTACACGTGCCGAGACTCGTCCGCCCCGATCGCACCGGTGCGAGCCGCAGCCTGCGCCCGCCCGGCGGCGCCGCGCACTGGCGGCTCGCGCGGGACGGGAGCGGCACGCTGGAGGGACTGTCCCTCGCCCCCGATCCGGAGGCCGACGCCCCGCTCGCCCCCGGCCAGGTGCGGATCGGCGTCCGCGCCGCCGGGGTCAACTTCCGCGACGTGATGCTCGCCCTGGGCCTCTATCCCGAAGACCCCGGCGGTCCCGGCGGCGCCCTCGGCCTGGAAGGTGCCGGGGTCGTGACCGCTGTCGGTCCCGGCGTCGACGCCTACGCGCCCGGCGACCGGGTCATGGGCGTCTTCTCCCATGCCTTCGCCACCACGGCGGTGACCGACGAGCGCATGATCGTACGCGTCCCGGACGGGTGGTCGTACGCACGCGCGGGCACCACCCCCATCGCGTTCCTCACCGCCTACCACGCCCTGGTGGAGCTGGCCGGGCTGCGCGCCGGCGAGAGCGTGCTGATCCACTCGGCGGCCGGCGGCGTCGGCATGGCCGCGGTCCAGATCGCCCGGCACATCGGCGCCGAGGTGTACGCCACGGCGAGCCCCGGCAAATGGGACACGGTGCGTGCCCTCGGCGTCCCCGGCTCGCACCTGGCCTCCTCCCGCACGGCCGAGTTCGAACGGCGCTTCGGCGTCGCGAGCATGGACGTGGTGCTCAACTCGCTGGCCGGCGAGCTGGTGGACGCATCGCTGCGGCTGCTCCGTCCCGGGGGCCGGTTCGTGGAGATGGGCAAGACCGACCTGCGCGACCCCGCCGGGCATCCGCGGCTGAGCTACAGGGCGTTCGACCTGCTCGACCTCGAACCCGGGCACATCGGCCGCCTGCTCCGTGACGTGATGGCACTGTTCGAGCGGGGCGCGCTGACCCCGCTGCCCGTCGCCGCCTGGGAGCTGCGCCGGGCCCGGGACGCGTTCCGGCACATGAGCCAGGCCCGGCACACGGGCAAGGTCGCGCTCGTGACGCCCGCGCGGCCCGGTCCGGGCGACGTGGTCCTCATCAGCGGCGGCACCGGCGCACTCGGCCGCGCCCTCGCCCGGCACCTGGTCACCCGCCACGGCGTGCGCCGGGTGATCCTGGCCGGTCGGCGCGTGACCGGGCCGGACATGCGGGTGGCGTCTTCGGAGGCGCCCGATGCCGAGGTCACGGCGGCGGCCTGCGACGTCGCCGATCCGGCCGCGCTCGCGGCGCTCCTGGCCGGGCAGCGGCCGACCGTCGTCGTTCACGCAGCGGGCGTGCTTGACGACGCCACGATCACCCGGCTCACCCCGGAACGTCTGGACGACGTGCTCCGGCCCAAGGTCGACGGCGCGCTCAACCTGCACCGGGCGACCGACGATCTGTCCGCGTTCGTGCTGTACTCCTCGGCGATGGCCACGCTCGGCGGAGCCGGCCAGGCGGCGTACGCGGCCGCCAACGCCTTCATCGAGGCCCTGGCCCGCCACCGCCGGGCACGCGGCCTCGCGGCGACGGCACTGGCCTGGGGGCCCTGGACCGAGGGCATGACCACCACGCTCACCGTCGCCGACCGCTCCCGGATGGCGCGCACGGGCCTGTCCCCGTTGTCCACGGCCGAGGGGCTCGGCCTGTTCGACCACGCCGTCGCCCTGGACGAGCCGGTCGCCGTGCCCGCCCGTTTCGACCTCGCCGCCGTGCGTGCGCTCGGCGCGGACGCGGCGCCGATCTTCCGTGCCCTGGCGCCCGTCGCCGTACGGACGCCGGACTCGCGGGCGGACTCGCCGCTGGCCGAGCGGCTGGCCGCGCTCGACGCCGACGCCCGGGTCCGTACGGTCCTGGACCTGATCGGCGCCCAGGCCGCGATCGTGCTGGGGCACGAGGGGGCGGGGGCGATCGACGCCGACGCGCCGTTCAAGGAGCTGGGCTTCGACTCGCTCACCTCCGTGGAGCTGCGCAACCGGCTCGGCGGCGTCACCGGCCTGCGCCTGCCCGCAGCCCTGCTGTTCAACCACCCGACGCCCGCGGCCCTGGCCCGGCACCTGATCGCCGAGCTGACGCCTGACGCGCCCCACCCGGGCGACACCCTGCTCGCCGAACTGGACCGCCTGGCCGTCGCCCTGGCCGATTCGCCGACGGACGCGGTCCTGCGCGCCGATGTCGCCGCCCGCATCAAGAGCCTGTCGGCTCAGGTGGCGGCCTGGCCCGAGGCGTCGCCTGCGGACGACGGGGAAGACGCCGAGGTCGCCGGACGGCTCCAGACGGCCTCGGTGGCAGAACTGCTCAGTTTTATCGACGAGGAACTCGGATGAACACCGGCATTTCAGGTTCGGGGGACGGGCGGATGGCGGACAACGAGCAGGTCGTCGAGTATCTGAGACGGGTGACCGTCGAGCTGCACGAGGCCCGCAAGCGGCTGCGTGAGCTGGAGGACCGCGACCGGGAGCCGATCGCGATCGTGGGGATGGCGTGCCGGTATCCGGGTGGGGTGTCGTCGCCTGAGGGGTTGTGGGAGCTGGTCGTGTCGGGGCGGGACGCGATCGGGGAGTTTCCGCGTGACCGGGGCTGGGATGTGGAGGGTCTCTTCGATCCCGATCCGGATCGGGTGGGGAAGAGTTATGTGCGGGTGGGGGGGTTCCTGGAGGATGCGGCGGGGTTCGACGCCGGATTTTTCGGGATTTCGCCGCGTGAGGCGTTGGCGATGGATCCGCAGCAGCGGTTGCTGTTGGAGACGTCGTGGGAGGCGCTTGAGCGGTCGGGCATCGACCCGACGTCGGTTCGCGGCAGCCGTACGGGTGTCTTCGTCGGCGCCATCGCGCAGGACTACGCCGCACCGCTCTACTCCGCGCCGGAGGGATTCGAAGGGCATCTGCTGACCGGCACGACGGCGAGCGTGGTGTCCGGCCGGGTGGCCTATGCCCTGGGCCTGGAGGGGCCCGCCGTGACCGTGGACACGGCGTGTTCTTCGTCGCTGGTCGCGCTGCACCAGGCGGTGGGTGCGCTGCGCGCCGGCGAGTGCTCGATGGCGCTGGTCGGCGGCGTCACGGTGATGCCCAACCCCGGCATGTTCATCGAGTTCAGCAGGCAGCGGGGGCTGGCGCCCGATGGGCGGTGCAAGTCGTTCGCCGCTTCGGCGGATGGTACGGCCTGGGCCGAGGGCGTGGGCGTGCTGGTGGTGGAGCGGTTGTCGGACGCGCGTCGTCACGGGCATCGGGTGCTCGCGGTGGTGCGGGGCAGTGCGGTGAACCAGGACGGTGCGTCGAATGGGCTGACGGCGCCGAACGGTCCGTCGCAGGAGCGGGTGATCGGTCAGGCGCTGGCGAACGCCGGGCTGTCGCCGGTGGACGTGGATGTGGTGGAGGCGCACGGCACGGGGACCACGCTGGGCGACCCGATCGAGGCCGAGGCCCTGATCAGTGTGTACGGCCGGAACCGGGAGCATCCGCTGCTGCTGGGGTCGCTCAAGTCGAACATCGGGCACAGTCAGGCGGCCGCTGGAGTCGGCGGCGTCATCAAGATGGTGGAGGCGATGCGGCGCGGGGTGGCGCCGAAGACGTTGCATGTGGATGCGCCGTCGCCGCATGTGGACTGGTCGTCGGGGTCGGTGGAGTTGCTGACCGAGGCGCGGGAATGGCCGGAGACCGGCCGTCCGCGCCGGGCCGCCGTCTCGTCGTTCGGCATCAGTGGGACCAATGCGCATGTGGTGATCGAGCAGGCGCCCGCCGAGCTCGATCTCGAGTCCGGGCCGGAGTCCGAGCCCGGGTCCGGTTCTGAGGGTGGGCCGGTGCCGGGTGTGGTGCCGGTGGTGGTGTCGGCGCGTGGTGAGGGTGCGTTGCGTGCGTTGGCCGCGGGTGTGGTGCCGGTGGCTGAGGAGCGTGGCGTGGCTTCGGTGGCGGCGGGGCTGGCCGGTCGGGCCGTGTTCGAGCACCGTGCCGTGGTGGTGGACGGTGTGGCGGGGTTGCGGGCGCTGGCCGATGGGCGTGAGTCGCCGGGTTTGGTGCGGGGGGTCGCCTCCCAGGTGGCGCGTCCGGTGTTGGTGTTTCCGGGTCAGGGGTCGCAGTGGGCGGGGATGGGTGCTCGGCTTCTTGCGGAGTGTCCGGTGTTCGCCGAGCGGGTGGGGGAGTGTGCTCGGGAGCTTGGCCGGTTTGTGGATGTCGATGTGGTGGGGGTGTTGCGGTCGGGGGTGGTGCCGGAGCGGGCCGAGGTGGTTCAGCCGGTGTTGTGGTCGGTGATGGTGGGTTTGGCCGAGGTGTGGCGGTGGCTGGGGGTGGAGCCTGCCGCGGTGATCGGGCATTCGCAGGGGGAGATCGCGGCTGCGGTGGTGGCGGGGGCGTTGTCGCTGGCTGATGGTGCGGCGGTGGTGGCGTTGCGTAGCCGGGCGTTGGGGGTGTTGTCGGGGTCGGGGGCGATGGCGTCGATCGCCGCCCCCGCCGAGCGGGTCGAAGATCTCCTCAGCCGTTATGCCGGGGTGGAGATCGCGGTGGTGAACGGTCCGGCCGCGACGGTGGTCTCGGGTCCGGTGGATGCGGTCGAGGCTTTGGTGGCGGCGTGTCAGGCACGTGACGTACGGGCGCGGCGGATTCCCGTCGATTACGCCTCGCATTGTGCGTTGGTGGAGCCGATCGAGGAGCAGGTGCGGGCGATCGGGGTGGTTCCGCGGTCGGCGGGGGTGCCGTTCTACTCCACGGTGACGGGTGGTGTGGTGGACACGGCCACTTTGGATGGTGGGTATTGGTATGCGAATCTGCGGGGGCGGGTGCGGTTCGCTGAGGCGGTGGCGGCCGCGCGGGCGGCGGGGCATCGGGTGTTCATCGAGGTCAGTCCGCATCCGGTGCTGACGATGTCGATTGCGGACATCGAGGGTGCGGTGGCGGTGGGGACGTTGCACCGTGATCGGGGTGGCCTGGAGCGGGTGTTGCTGTCGGCGGGTGAGGCGTTCGTCGCGGGCGTGCCCGTCACCTGGCCGGAGATCGACGCGACCCCGGCCGAACTGCCGACCTACCCCTTCCAACACCAGCGCTACTGGCTGGAGACCACTGCGGCGACGGGCGAACTCGATCCCGACGAGACGCGGTTCTGGCATGCGGTCGAACACGAGGACCTGCCGGCCCTGCGCGAGAGCCTGGGCCTCGACGATGACACCGCTCTGCGTGAAGCGCTGCCCGCCCTGGCCACCTGGCGCAGGGGACGCCGGGCCAGGTCCACGGTGGACGCCTGGCGATACAAGATCTCTTGGCAGGAGACGCCCGAACCCGCCGACACCCCGGTGCTGACCGGCACCTGGCTGGTCGTCGTACCGGAGGAGGAGGGCGGCGGAGAGCCGACCGCCTTCGTCGTGGACATGCTGAGGCGGCACGGGGCGACGCCCGTGGTGACTCCCCTGTCCGAATGGGAGCGGCCGGAGGCGGCGGAGGAGATCGGCGGTGTGGTGTCCCTGCTCGACGCCGGGGACACGCTCACGCTGCTGCCGGCGCTCGACGAAGCGGGAACGGACGCCCCGCTGTGGCTGGTCACCAGGGGCGCCGTCGCCGTCGGCGCCGAGACGGTGCGCGCTCCGGCCGAGGCCGCCGTGTGGGGGCTGGGCCGGGTGATCGGGCTGGAGCGACCCGCCCGCTGGGGCGGCATGGTGGACCTGCCGGAGAGCCTGGACGCCGTGGCGGGGTCTCGCCTCGCCGCCGTGCTCGCGGGGACCTCCGGCGAAGACCAGCTCGCGATCCGGCCGGATGGGATCCTGGCCCGCAGGCTCGTGCACGCATCTCTTGACGGTGTTTCTCCCGCCCGCGCCTGGCTCCCGGAGGGGACCGTCCTGGTCGTCGGCGCCTCTCCCCGTCGCGCCCACGTGATCAGGTGGCTGGGCGACCTGGGCGCCGCCCACATCCGCACGCTCGACGACGCCGCCGACCGCGGCGCGCTGGCCGAGCTGCTGCGTACCGTACCCGCCGAGCACCCGCTCACCGCGATCGTCCACGTCGGCGGCGTGACCGGTGACCGTCCCCTCGATTCCCTCACCGCGGCCGACCTCGCCGCACCCGGCCGGGACATCGCCGCCGAGGTCGAGGCCCTGGACGAGGCGACCCGCGAGCTCGACCTGACCGCGTTCGTGCTCTTCTCCTCTCTCGCCGGGACGCTGGGCGTACCCGAGCAGGGGAGCGTCGCGCCCGCACACGCGCGCCTCGAGGCGATCGCCGAACGCCGCCGCGCCGAGGGCCGCCCGGCCACCGTCGTGCACTGGGGTCCGTGGACCGGAGAGAACGACGAGGTCAGGCGGAGGCACGGCCTGCGCGAGCTGGATCCCGACCTGGCTCTGCTCGCGCTGCGCCAGGCGCTCGACCATGACGAGACCGCCGTCGTCGTCGCGGACATCGACTGGAACAGGCTCGTCGTCGCCTTCACAGCGGCGCGTTCCAGTCCGCTGATCACCGCCCTGCCGGAGGTGCGCCGGGCACTGGAGGCCGCGGAGGCTCAGCTCGCCGAGGCGCGTACGGGCGCCTCCGCACTGGCGGCCCGGCTGACCGGGATGTCCGCCGGCGAGCAGGAACGCGCCGTGGCCGACATCGTGCGCATGCACGTCGCCGCCGTACTGAACCACGAGTCCGCCGATGCCGTGGCGATCGACCAGTCGTTCAAGAACCTCGGGTTCGACTCGCTGCTGGCCGTACAGCTGCGCAACCGGCTAGCCGCCGCCACGGGCGTACGCCTGCCGGCCACGATCGTCTTCGACTACCCCACCCCGGCCGGGCTCGCCGCGTACCTGCGGGACCAGGTGCTCGGGAGGCGGAAGGAGACAGCGCCCGCCACGGTCGCGCCCACCGCCGATGATCCGATCGCGATCGTGGGGATGGCGTGCCGGTTCCCGGGTGGGGTGTCGTCGCCTGAGGGGTTGTGGGAGCTGGTCGTGTCGGGGCGGGACGCGATCGGGGAGTTTCCGCGTGACCGGGGCTGGGATGTGGAGGGTCTGTACGACCCCGATCCGGACAGGGACGGCAAGAGCTACGTCCGGCACGGCGGCTTCCTGTACGACGCGGCGGGGTTCGACGCCGGATTTTTCGGGATTTCGCCGCGTGAGGCGTTGGCGATGGATCCGCAGCAGCGGTTGCTGTTGGAGACGTCGTGGGAGGCGCTTGAGCGGTCGGGCATCGACCCGACGTCGGTTCGCGGCAGCCGTACCGGCGTCTTCGTCGGCCTGAGCTACCAGGACTACCTGACCCGGCTCGCCGAACCCCCCGCCGGATATGACGGTCACCTGCTGACCGGCACGACGGCGAGTGTCGCATCCGGCCGGGTGGCCTACACCCTCGGGTTCGAGGGACCGGCCGTGACGGTGGACACGGCGTGTTCTTCGTCGCTGGTGGCCCTGCACCTGGCGGCGCAGGCGCTGCGCTCGGGCGAGTGCTCGCTGGCGCTGGCCGGCGGCATCGCCGTGATGTCCACCCCGGACATGTTCCGATTCTTCAGCCGCCAGCGAGGTCTGTCTCCGGACGGGCGCTGCCGGTCCTTCGCGGCCGGGGCCAACGGCTTCGGCGCGGCCGAGGGCGTGGGCGTGCTGGTGGTGGAGCGGTTGTCGGATGCGCGTCGTCACGGGCATCGGGTGCTCGCGGTGGTGCGGGGCAGTGCGGTGAATCAGGACGGTGCGTCGAACGGTTTGACGGCGCCGAACGGTCCGTCGCAGGTGCGGGTGATCGGGCAGGCGCTGGCGAACGCGGGGCTGTCGCCGGTGGACGTGGATGTGGTGGAGGCGCACGGCACGGGGACGACGCTGGGCGATCCGATCGAGGCGCAGGCGCTGCTGGCGACCTATGGGCGGGAGCGGGAGCGTCCGCTGCTGCTGGGGTCGATCAAGTCGAACATCGGGCATACGCAGGCGGCCGCGGGTGTGGCCGGTGTGATCAAGATGGTGGAGGCGATGCGGCGCGGGGTGGCGCCGAAGACGTTGCATGTGGATGCGCCGTCGCCGCATGTGGACTGGTCGTCGGGTGCGCTGGAGTTGCTGACCGAGGCGCGTGAGTGGCCGGAGACCGGCCGTCCGCGTCGGGCCGCCGTCTCCTCCTTCGGGATGAGCGGCACCAATGCCCACGTCGTGCTGGAGGGAGTGGTCGAGGAAGCGGCGGCGTCCCCGGCCTCGACGGCCACGGCCCCCGTGACGCCCGAGCCGGTGCCGGTGGTGGTGTCGGCGCGTGGTGAGGGTGCGTTGCGTGCGTTGGCCGCGGGTGTGGTGCCGGTGGCTGAGGAGCGTGGCGTGGCTTCGGTGGCGGCGGGGCTGGCCGGTCGGGCCGTGTTCGAGCATCGTGCTGTGATCACCGATGGTCTGGCGGGGTTGCGGGCGCTGGCCGATGGGCGTGAGTCGCCGGGTTTGGTGCGGGGGGTCGCCTCCCAGGTGGCGCGTCCGGTGTTGGTGTTTCCGGGTCAGGGGTCGCAGTGGGCGGGGATGGGTGCTCGGCTTCTTGCGGAGTGTCCGGTGTTCGCTGAGCGGGTGGGGGAGTGTGCTCGGGAGCTTGGCCGGTTTGTGGATGTCGATGTGGTGGGGGTGTTGCGGTCGGGGGTGGTGCCGGAGCGGGCCGAGGTGGTTCAGCCGGTGTTGTGGTCGGTGATGGTGGGTTTGGCCGAGGTGTGGCGGTGGCTGGGGGTGGAGCCTGCCGCGGTGATCGGGCATTCGCAGGGGGAGATCGCGGCTGCGGTGGTGGCGGGGGCGTTGTCGCTGGCTGATGGTGCGGCGGTGGTGGCGTTGCGTAGCCGGGCGTTGGGGGTGTTGTCGGGGTCGGGGGCGATGGCGTCGATCGCCGCCCCCGCCGAGCGGGTCGAAGATCTCCTCAGCCGTTATGCCGGGGTGGAGATCGCGGTGGTGAACGGTCCGGCCGCGACGGTGGTCTCGGGTCCGGTGGATGCGGTCGAGGCTCTGGTGGCGGACTGTCAGGCACGTGACGTACGGGCGCGGCGGATTCCCGTCGATTACGCCTCGCATTGTGCGTTGGTGGAGCCGATCGAGGAGCAGGTTCGGGCGATCGGGGTGGTTCCGCGGTCGGCGGGGGTGCCGTTCTACTCCACGGTGACGGGTGGTGTGGTGGACACGGCCACGCTGGATGGTGGGTATTGGTATGCGAATCTGCGGGGGCGGGTGCGGTTCGCTGAGGCGGTGGCGGCCGCGCGGGCGGCGGGGCATCGGGTGTTCATCGAGGTCAGTCCGCATCCGGTGCTGACGATGTCGATTGCGGACATCGAGGATGCGGTGGCGGTGGGGACGTTGCACCGCGACCGGGGTGGCCTGGAGCGGGTGTTGCTGTCGGCGGGTGAGGCGTTCGTCGCGGGCGTGCCCGTCACCTGGCCGGAGATCGACGCGACCCCGGCCGAGCTGCCGACCTACCCCTTCCAGCACCAGCGCTACTGGCTGGACGCGCCGTCGCCGCGTACGGACGCACGGCACCTCGGCCTCACCCCCGGCGGGCATCCGTTCCTCGGCGCCGCCCTGGACGCCGCCGAGGGCGGCGGGTCGATCAGGACCGGGCGGATCTCCCTGGAGACGCACCCCTGGCTGGCGGATCACGCGGTGTGGGGCCGCACGCTGGTGCCCGGAACGGCGTTCGTCGAACTGGCGCTGCAGGCCGGTGGCGAGGTCGAGGAGCTCACCGTTCAGGAGCCGATGACGCTGCCGGACCACGGCGGTGTGCACCTCCAGCTGAGTGTGGGGCCGGAGGACGAGGCGGGACGGCGCACGGTGAGCGTCCATTCGCGGCCGGAGGACGCCGAGCCCGGCACGCCGTGGACCTGCCACGTCACCGGCGTGCTCGGCGACGGCGGCACGGACTCGGACACGGCGGACGACCGCACGGCCGACGACCTCACGGCGTGGCCGCCACCGGGGGCGCTGCCCGTGGACGTCGACGGCCACTACGACGATCTGGCCGGGCAGGGCTACGACTACGGCCCCTCCTTCCAGGGCCTGCGGGCCGCGTGGCGCTCAGGCGACGCGGTGTACGCCGAGGTCGGCCTGCCCGCCGAGCTGGACGGCGATGCCGACGGTTACGCCGTACACCCCGCGCTGCTCGACGCCGCGCTGCACGCCGTCGGGCTGGGGACGCTCGTTCCGGCCCCGGGTGCCGGCGAGGTGCTGCTGCCCTTCGCCTGGAGCGGCGTCCGCCGCCGCGGCACGGGCGCGTCGTCGCTGCGAGTGCTGCTGCGGCCGGGGGCCGACGGCGGCGTACGGCTCCTGGCCGCCGACGACCAGGGGCGTACGGTCATCTCTGCGGACGCCATCGCGGTCCGGCCGGTGTCAGAACGGCGGCTCGCCGGTGCCCGTACGACGCTCGCCGGAGCGCTGTTCCAGATCGAGTGGACGCCGCTTCCCGACGGACCGTACGAGGAGGGCGCGGGCGAGAACACGGCGGACGTGACGCTCGCCGTCTGCCCCGAGACGGCCGATGCCGGGGAGGCGGCCCGGTGGGCACTCGATCTCGTACGCGGTCGGCTGGCCGAGGACGGCCCCGGCGATCCGCGCGTGCCCCTGGTCGTGGTCACCCGGTGCGCCGTCGCCACCGGAACGCCGGGCGAGGAGGTCGATGTCGCTCAGGCGTCGGTCTGGGGGCTGCTCCGCTCGGCCCAGTCCGAGCATCCGGGCCGGTTCGTGCTGCTGGACTGTGATGATTTGTCGAGCCTCGCCGTCCCGTCCGGCGGCCACTCGCCCGAGACGGTCGTACGGGCCCTCGCGACGGGCGAACCGCAGCTCGCGATGAGGAACGGCCGGCTGCACGCGCCCCGGCTGGTCCGCTCGGCCGCGCCCGCCGCACCGGGTGGTGCCGCGTTCGAACCGGGCGCCGCACTCCCGTCAGGTGCCGTGTTCGAGCCCGATGGCACCGTACTGATCACCGGCGGTACGGGCACCCTGGGCGGGGAGGTGGCCCGGCACCTCGTGCGCACGCACGGCGTACGGCGACTGCTGCTCGTGAGCCGCAGCGGCCCGGCCGCTCCCGGGGCCGACGAACTGGTCGCGGAACTCACCGAGGCAGGCGCCGTCGTAACGGTGGTCGCATGCGATGTGACGGACCGGGACGCGCTCGCGGCCCTGCTCGAAAGCCTGCCGGACGACCGGCCCCTGACCGGGGTGGTGCACACCGCCGCCGTGCTGGACGACGCGGTGATCGAGTCGCTGCGGCCGGAACGTCTCGACGCCGTGCTGCAGCCCAAGGCGCAGGCCGCCGTGCACCTGCACGAGCTCACCCGGGACCGGGAGCTGTCGGCGTTCGTGCTGTTCTCATCCCTGTCCGGCATCCTGGGCGCCCCCGGACAGGCCAACTACGCCGCGGCCAACGCCGTCCTCGACGCGCTCGCGGCGTTCCGCCGCTCCAGCGGGCTGCCCGCGCTGTCGCTCGCCTGGGGCGCATGGGCACAGCGGAGCGCGCTCACCGGGGAGCTCGGGGAGACGGAGACCGGATGGTGGCGTGACGTCGGCGTCGGCGCCGTTTCCACAGAGGAGGGCCTCGCCCTGCTCGACGCCGCCATGCGGGTGGACGCGGCGGTGGTCGTGCCCGCGCGGATCGATGCGCGACGTCTGGCCGACCCCGTCCCGCCGCTGCTGCGCGGCCTGGCCCGGCGTACGGCACGGCGGCCCGCTGACACGACGCTGCGGCGCAGGCTCGCCGGCCGGACCGACGCCGAGCGCGTGCGCGTGCTGCTCGATCTGGTACGTGAGCAGGTCGCGGCCGTCCTCGGTCACACGGGCGCTGGGGCGGTCGAGACCGGCCGCGCGTTCAAGGACCTCGGGTTCGACTCGCTGCTGGCCGTGCAGCTGCGCAACCGGCTGGCCGCCGCCACGGGCGTACGCCTGCCGGCGACGCTGGTGTTCGACCACCCGACGCCCGAGGCGGTCGCGCGCCGCCTGGACGAGGAACTGTCCGGGAGCGTACGTGCGCGGTCGGCCCCGGCGGCGTCGGCCGCCGCTGCTGGTGCTGTCGATGACGACCCGATCGTGATCGTGGGGATGGCGTGCCGGTATCCGGGTGGGGTGTCGTCGCCTGAGGGGTTGTGGGAGCTGGTCGTGTCGGGGCGGGACGCGATCGGGGAGTTTCCGCGTGACCGGGGTTGGGATGTGGAGGGTCTCTTCGATCCCGATCCGGATCGGGTGGGGAAGAGTTATGTGCGGGTGGGGGGGTTCCTGGAGGATGCGGCGGGGTTCGACGCCGGATTTTTCGGGATTTCGCCGCGTGAGGCGTTGGCGATGGATCCGCAGCAGCGGTTGCTGTTGGAGACGTCGTGGGAGGCGCTTGAGCGGTCGGGCATCGACCCGCTCGCGCTGCGCGGCACCGACACCGGCGTCTTCGCCGGCGTCATGTACCACGACTACCTGACCGACACCGGACGGCTCGACGGCGACCTCGAAGGCTATGTCCTGTCCGGCAACTCGGGCAGCGTCGCCACCGGCCGGGTGGCCTACACCCTCGGGTTCGAGGGACCGGCCGTGACCGTGGACACGGCCTGCTCCACCTCCCTGGTCGCGCTGCACCTGGCGGCGCAGGCGCTGCGCTCGGGCGAGTGCTCGCTCGCCCTGGCGGGTGGAGTGACCGTGATGCCCACCGCCATGCCGTTCGTGGAGTTCAGCAGGCAGCGGGGGCTGGCGCCCGATGGGCGGTGCAAGTCGTTCGCCGCTTCGGCGGATGGTACGGCCTGGGCCGAGGGCGCGGGTGTGCTGGTGGTGGAGCGGTTGTCGGATGCGCGTCGTCATGGGCATCGGGTGCTCGCGGTGGTGCGGGGCAGTGCGGTGAATCAGGACGGTGCGTCGAACGGGTTGACGGCGCCGAACGGTCCGTCGCAGGTGCGGGTGATCGGGCAGGCGCTGGCGAACGCGGGGCTGTCGCCGGTGGACGTGGATGTGGTGGAGGCGCACGGCACGGGGACGACGCTGGGTGATCCGATCGAGGCGCAGGCGTTGCTGGCGACCTATGGGCGGGGGCGGGAGCGTCCGCTGCTGCTGGGGTCGGTCAAGTCGAACATCGGGCATACGCAGGCGGCGGCGGGTGTGGCCGGTGTGATCAAGATGGTGGAGGCGATGCGGCGCGGGGTGGCGCCGAAGACGTTGCATGTGGATGCGCCGTCGCCGCATGTGGACTGGTCGTCGGGTGCGCTGGAGTTGCTGACCGAGGCGCGTGAGTGGCCGGAGACCGGTCGTCCGCGCCGGGCCGCCGTCTCCTCCTTCGGAGTGAGCGGCACCAATGCGCATGTGGTGATCGAGCAGGCCCCCGCGGAGTCCGAGTCCGGGTCCGGTTCTGAGGGTGGGCCGGTGCCGGGTGTGGTGCCGGTGGTGGTGTCGGCGCGTGGTGAGGGTGCGTTGCGTGCGTTGGCCGCGGGTGTGGTGCCGGTGGCTGAGGAGCGTGGGGTGGCTTCGGTGGCGGCGGGGCTGGCCTCGCGTGCGGTGTTCGAGCACCGTGCCGTGGTGGTGGACGGTGTGGCGGGGTTGCGGGCGCTGGCCGATGGGCGTGAGTCGCCGGGTTTGGTGCGGGGGGTCGCCTCCCAGGTGGCGCGTCCGGTGTTGGTGTTTCCGGGTCAGGGGTCGCAGTGGGCGGGGATGGGTGCTCGGCTTCTTGCGGAGTGTCCGGTGTTCGCCGAGCGGGTGGGGGAGTGTGCTCGGGAGCTTGGCCGGTTTGTGGATGTCGATGTGGTGGGGGTGTTGCGGTCGGGGGTGGTGCCGGAGCGGGCCGAGGTGGTTCAGCCGGTGTTGTGGTCGGTGATGGTGGGTTTGGCCGAGGTGTGGCGGTGGCTGGGGGTGGAGCCTGCCGCGGTGATCGGGCATTCGCAGGGGGAGATCGCGGCTGCGGTGGTGGCGGGGGCGTTGTCGCTGGCTGATGGTGCGGCGGTGGTGGCGTTGCGTAGCCGGGCGTTGGGGGTGTTGTCGGGGTCGGGGGCGATGGCGTCGATCGCCGCCCCCGCCGAGCGGGTCGAAGATCTCCTCAGCCGTTATGCCGGGGTGGAGATCGCGGTGGTGAACGGTCCGGCCGCGACGGTGGTCTCGGGTCCGGTGGATGCGGTCGAGGCTTTGGTGGCGGCGTGTCAGGCACGTGACGTACGGGCGCGGCGGATTCCCGTCGATTACGCCTCGCATTGTGCGTTGGTGGAGCCGATCGAGGAGCAGGTGCGGGCGATCGGGGTGGTTCCGCGGTCGGCGGGGGTGCCGTTCTACTCCACGGTGACGGGTGGTGTGGTGGACACGGCCACTTTGGATGGTGGGTATTGGTATGCGAATCTGCGGGGGCGGGTGCGGTTCGCTGAGGCGGTGGCGGCCGCGCGGGCGGCGGGGCATCGGGTGTTCATCGAGGTCAGTCCGCATCCGGTGCTGACGATGTCGATTGCGGACATCGAGGGTGCGGTGGCGGTGGGGACGTTGCACCGTGATCGGGGTGGCCTGGAGCGGGTGTTGCTGTCGGCGGGTGAGGCGTTCGTCGCGGGCGTGCCCGTCACCTGGCCGGAGATCGACGCGACCCCGGCCGAACTGCCGACGTACCCCTTCCAGCACGAGCGATACTGGATCGAGCAGCGGCGGAACACCCGGCAGGACCCGGTGGACGCCGAGTTCTGGGACGTCATCGAGAAGGGCGACCTCGACGGGTTCGCCCGGGCGCTGCGGCTGGACGGCGAGGCGCCGCTCCGCACCGTTCTGCCCGCCCTGGCCGATTGGCGCAGGACCCGCCGGGAGTGGTCGGCCGGCGACGCGCTGCGCTACACGATCTCCTGGGAGCCGGTCGCCGTGCCCGCCGCGCCCGTACCGGCCGGCCGGTGGCTGATCGTGGCGCCGGAGAGCCGTCTCCAGGACGACGTGGTCGCCGCGTGCGTGTCGGCGTTGAAGCGGCACGGGGCGATCCCGGAGACCGTGCCCGTCGATCCGGCCGCGCCCGACCGCGACGAGCTCGCCCACGCTCTCGCGTCCGAGCCCGCCGGTGTGCTGTCCCTGCTCGCGTTGGACGGGCGGCCGGGGCCGGAGGGAGTGCCCGGCGGGGTCGCCGCAACGCTGGCCCTGATCCAGACGATGGCGGCGGCCGATGCGCGGGTGCCGCTGTGGTCGGCCACCTTCGGAGCGGTGTCCGTGGGCGCGGAGGACCCGCTCCGGCGTCCGGTGGACGCGCAGATCTGGGGCCTCGGGCGGGTCGCGGCACTGGAGCACCCGGGTCTGTGGGGCGGGCTGGTGGACCTGCCGGAGAGCCTGGACGACGCCGCGTGCGCCCGACTGTGCGCGGTGCTCGCCGGGCTGGGCGGGCCCGCGGGATCGGGTGAGGAAGACCAGGTGGCGGTGCGCCCCCACGGGGTGTTCGTACGCCGTCTCGTCCGCGCCCCGCTCGGGGGCGTCAGGCCGTACGGCGAACCGCGCCTGCGCGGCACCGCCCTCCTGGTCGGCGGGACCGGCTCGCTCGCCCCCTATCTCGCCCGCTGGCTGGCCGAGCGTGGCAGCGAGCACATCGTCCTGGTCGGCCGCCGCGGTCCCGCGGCCCCGGGAGCCGAGGAACTGGTCCGGGAGATCGAAGGCCTCGGCGCGCGGGCCACGGCCGTCGCCTGCGACGTCGCCGACCGCGCGGCGGTGGCGGACCTGCTCGCGCGGCTGCGTGCCGAGGGCGAGATCGTGCGTACGGTCCTGCATGCCCCGACGGCGGCCCGGCTCGCGCCGCTCGCCGCCGCGACCGTCGGCGAGTTCGGCACGGCCATGGCGGCCAAGGTGCTCGGCGCCGACCACCTGGACGAGCTGCTCGATCCCGCCGAGCTCGACCACTTCGTCTGCTTCTCCTCGGTCGCCGGGGTCTGGGGCAGCGGCGACCACGGTGCCTACGCGGTGGCCAACGCCTACCTGGACGCGTTCGCCCAGCATCGCAGGGCACAGGGCAGGCCGGTGACGTCGGTGGCCTGGGGGGTGTGGAACAGCGAGCGGATGTCTCCCGAGGTGGACGAGGCGCACCTGCGCCGCCAGGGTCTCCCGTTCCTCGACCCCGACCGGGCCCTGACCGCTCTTGAGGCGATCATCGCCGGTGATGAGACGTTCGTGACCGTGGCCGACGTGGACTGGAAGATCTTCACGCCGGTCTTCGCCTCGGCCCGGCCCCGGCCGCTGCTGGCCGGGATCGAGGAGGCACGGGCCGCCATGGACGCCACGGGCGAGTCGCCCGAGTCGTCCGGGCGGTCCAGGCCGTCCCGGGGCTCCTCGTGGGCGGAGCGCCTCACCGGGCTGCCGCCCGCCGAACAGGAGGCCGCGCTGCTGGAACTCGTGACGGCACAGGTCGCGGCGGTGCTCGGACACGCCTCGCCGGACGCGGTCACGGCCGACCGGCCGTTCAAGGAGCTGGGCTTCGAGTCGTTGAGCGCGGTGGACCTGCGCAACCGGCTGGGCGCCGCCCTCGGCCTTCGGCTGCCGGTCACGCTGGTGTTCGACCACCCCAACCCGGCGGAGCTCGCCCGTCACCTCCGCGCCGAACTGGTCGGAGACGACGAGATCTCCGTACACGCGGAGCTGGACCGCATCGAGGCCGCCATAGCCGTGCTGTCGGCGGACGGGCCGGAACGCGCCCAGGTGCGGCGGCGGCTCGCGGCGCTGGCGGCGCGGCTCGGCGGCGACGGCCCTGCCGTACCCGCGGGGACACCCCTCGAGACACGTACGGAAGGCGTCGGCGAGTCCGCCCCCGAGGAGGACTACGACGACCTCGAGACCGCGTCAGATGAGGAGATCTTCGATCTCATCGATCGCGAGTTCGGGGCGCCCTGACCGGTCCGCCCCGGAGGACCCGGCCCGGGACAGCCAGCAGACCCGACTTAGGAACGATGGCGGAAGGCATTTCGCATGTCGGATGACGAGAAGCTTCGCGAATATCTCAAGAAGGTCACCAACGAGCTGCGCGCGACCCGGCGACGGCTGCAGGAGGCCGAGGAGCGGAACCGCGAACCGATCGCGATCGTCGGCATGGCCTGCCGCTATCCCGGCGGGGTCGCCTCGCCCGAGCAGCTCTGGGACGTCGTCGCCGCCGGGCGCGACGTGACCTCCGACCTGCCCGCCGACCGCGGCTGGAACCTGTCCACGCTCTACGACCCCGACCCGGACCGGTCCGGCACGTCGTACGTGCGGCGCGGCGGGTTCCTGGACGACGCCGCCGGATTCGACGCGGAGTTCTTCGGCATCTCGCCGCGTGAGGCGCTGGCGATGGACCCGCAGCAGCGGCTGCTGCTCGAGGTGTCCTGGGAGGCACTGGAACAGGCGGGCCTCGACCCCACCGCGCTGCGCGGCAGCCGTACCGGCGTCTTCGTCGGCATCAACCACCATCAGTACGGCCCGCTCTTCCATCAGCCCCTGCCCGGTGTGGAGGGCCACCTGTCCACGGGTGCGGTGCCGAGCGTGGCGTCCGGGCGGATCTCGTACACCCTGGGCCTGGAGGGCCCGGCCGTCACGATCGACACCGCCTGCTCCACCTCGCTGGTGGCCCTGCACCTGGCGGCCCAGGCACTGCGCAACGGCGACTGCGCGCTCGCGGTGACCGGCGGCGCGACCGTGCTGTCGACGCCCGGCTCGTTCGTGGAGCTGAGCAGGCAGCGGGTGCTCGCCGCCGACGGGCGCTGCAAGGCGTTCTCCGCCGACGCGGACGGCATGGGCATGGCCGAGGGTGTCGGCATCCTGGTGATGGAGCGTCTCTCCGATGCCCGCCGCAACGGGCACCGCGTACTCGCCGTGGTCCGCGGCAGCGCCATCAACCAGGACGGTGCGTCCAACGGCCTGACAGCACCGAACGGTCCCTCGCAGCAGCGGGTGATCCGGCAGGCGCTCACCGCGGCTGACCTGACGTACGACCAGGTCGACGTGGTGGAGGCGCACGGCACCGGCACGGCGATCGGTGATCCGATCGAGGCGCGGTCGCTGCTCGCGACGTACGGCAAGGGCCGGCGGCGGCCGCTGTGGCTCGGCTCGGTCAAGTCCAACATCGGGCACACCCTCGCGGCCTCCGGAGTGGCCGGCGTGATCAAGGTGATCGAGGCGATGCGGCACGGCACGCTTCCGCGTACCCTCCACGTCGCCAACCCCACCCCGCACGTCGACTGGGACGCTGGGGGCCTGCGTCTCCTCGCCGAGGCCGTGCCGTGGCACGCCGACGGTGCGGAGCCGCGCCGCGCCGGGGTGTCGTCGTTCGGGCTGAGCGGCACCAACGCGCACGTGATCCTGGAAGAGGCCGCCGTCTCGGCCGCCGTTTCGGCGGCCGTGGAGGCGGCTGTGGAGGCGGAGACCCCGGCCGGCGCGCCCGTCCCCCAGCCGGTCGTGCTGTCGGCCAAGACCGGGGAGGCGCTGCGCGAGCAGGCACGCCGCCTGGCGGCGTACTGCGCCGCCGACCACGCGCCCTCCGCCGGCCTTTCCGCGGCCGTGGAGGCGGACGACCTGCTCGGCATCGCCGGTGCCGCGGCCCTGCGCCCGGTGTTCGAGCATCGCGCCGTGGTCGTCGCGCGCGACCGAGCCGAGATCACGGCCGGGCTGGAGGCGATAGCGGCGGGAGAGACGGAATCAGTGCCCGCTGTCAGGGGCAGGGTGGCGTTCCTGTTCTCGGGGCAGGGGAGTCAGCGGGCCGGGATGGGTTTGGGGCTGGCGGGGCGGTTCCCGGTGTTCGCGCGGGTTTTCGATGAGGTGTGTGCCGGGCTGGACGCGCATTTGGATCGTCCGTTGCGTCAGGTGATCGCCGAGGGTGGTCTGCTGGATCGGACGGTGTACGCGCAGGCGGGGTTGTTCGCGGTTCAGGTGGGGTTGTATCGGCTGGTCGAGTCGTGGGGTGTGCGGCCTGACGTGCTGGTGGGGCATTCGATCGGGGAGTTGGCGGCGGCGCATGTGGCCGGGGTGTTGTCGCTGTCGGATGCGTGCGTGTTGGTGGCGGCGCGGGGGCGGTTGATGCAGGAGCTGCCCGCGGGTGGGGCGATGGTCGCGGTGGAGGCCGGTGAGGCCGAGGTGGTGCCGTTGCTGGGTGAGCGGGTGTCGATCGCGGCGTTCAACGGTCCGGGTTCGCTGGTGGTGTCCGGGGATGAGGATGACGTGGCCCGGGTCGCGGATCATTTCGCCGAACTCGGGCGGCGGACGCGGCGGTTGCGGGTGAGTCATGCGTTCCATTCGCCGCGGATGGAGCCGATGTTGGAGGCGTTCGCCGAGGTCGCGGAGACTCTGGAGTTTCGTGCGCCGGTGATTCCGGTGGTGTCGACGGTGACGGGTCGTGTGGCGGAGGGGGTGGATTCGCCGGGGTATTGGGTGCGGCAGGTGCGTGAGCCGGTGCGGTTCGCTCAGGCGGTGGAGGCGCTGGGTGAGGGTGTCACGCTGGTGGAGGTCGGGCCGGATGGTGTGCTGGCCGGGATGGTGCCCGATCGGCGGGTGGTGGCGTTGCTGCGGCGGGGTCGGGATGAGCCGCGTACGTTGCTGACCGCGCTCGGTGAGCTGCACACCCGCGGCGTGGACGTCGACTGGCGGGCGATGTTCGACCACGCGTCCGCCGTACGGGCCGATCTGCCCACCTATCCGTTCCGGCACCGGCGCTACTGGCTCCCGCCCGCCGGCGGCGCGGACGCCGCCATGCTCGGCCTCGCCTCAGCCGGGCACCCGCTGCTGGGCGCGGCCGTTTCCCTGGCACAGGACGACGGCCTGCTGCTGACCGGCAGGCTGTCCCGGGACACGCAGCCGTGGATCGCCGACCACGCCGTGCTGGACACCGTCCTGCTGCCCGGCACCGCGTTCGTCGAGCTCGCCCGCCACGCCGGGGCACGCGTCGGCTGCGACGACATCGAGGAACTCACCCTCCACGCGCCGCTCGTCCTGCCCGATCGGGACGGGGTGCACGTGCAGCTGACCGTGGGACCCACGACCCCGTCCGGGACCCGCCCGATCTCGATCCATTCCCGGCCGGAGGACACCGAAGGACCCTGGCTCTGCCATGCCGAGGGCACGCTGACCGCGCGCGTCGAAGCCCCGGCGGCGGACATGGGGACGGAATGGCCGCCCCCCGGGGCCGAGCCGATCGAGGTGGGCGCCTATTACGACATGCTCGCCGAGCGCGGCTACCACTACGGCCCCGCGTTCCAGGGGCTGCGGGCCGCGTGGCGCTCCGGCGACACCGTGTACGCCGAGGTCGGCGCGTCCGAGAACGCCCAGACGAGTGCGGCGAGCGTCGTGGACGCCGCGCAGTACGGCCTGCACCCCGCGCTGCTCGACGCGGCCCTGCACGCCGCCGGGGCGGCCGCTCCGGAACGCACAGAAGAGGTGCTGCTGCCGTTCTCGTGGTCCGGCGTCCGCGCGCACGCGGCCGGTGCGGAGACCCTGCGCGTCCGCCTGAGCCCGGCGGGCCCGGACGCCCTGGCCCTGGAGGCGGCCGACGAGACGGGAGCGCCCGTCGTCTCGGTCGCGTCCCTCACCCTGCGCCCGGTCGCCCCCGGCGCCCTTACCGGCAGCGCCCTCACCGGCGGTGCGGCGGAGGCGGGCGCGCTCTTCCGGGTGGAATGGCACGCCGCCGAGCGGTCGTCCCTCACCCCCGAGCCCCTGCGCTGGGCGATGTTGGGCGATCCCGGCTGGGACCTCGACATCGAGACGTACTCCGATCTGGCCGGTCTCGCCGCTGAACGGCCCGACGTGGTGCTCGTGCCCTGCGCCGGCGAGGCGACGGACTCCCTGGCGCGGGCCGCGACCGACGCCGTGCACCGCGTGCTGCGTCTCCTGCAGGAGTGGCTGGCCGAAGACCGGCTCGCCGACGCCCGCCTGGTGCTGGTCACCCGGGGCGCGGTGGCCGTCGGCGAAGGAGCATGGGTGGAGGACCCGGCCGCCGCCGCGATCTGGGGGCTGGTCCGCTCCGCCCAGGCCGAGCATCCCGGCAGGTTCCTGCTGGTGGATGTGGACGACGACGGCCACCGGCTGCTGTCCGAGGTCGTGGCCTCCGGCGAGCCGCAGATCGCCGTACGCCGTGGTGTGCGGTACGTCCCCCGCCTGGCCGAGGTCGCGGCTCCGGCCGCGTCCGAGGCTCCTCCCCTGTCCGGCACGGCACTGATCACCGGTGGTACGGGGACGTTGGGGGGGTTGGTGGCGCGTCATCTGGTGGTGGCGTGTGGGGTGCGGGATGTGGTGTTGGTGTCGCGGGGTGGGGGTTCCGCGGGTGTGGTGGGGGAGTTGTCCGCGTTGGGGGCGCGGGTGCGGGTGGTCGCCGCTGATGTGGCCGATCGGGGGGCGATGGCGGCGTTGGTGGGGTCGTTGGATGGGTTGTCGGTGGTGGTGCATGCGGCGGGGGTGGTGGAGGACGGTCTGGTCGCTGGGTTGGATGCGGGGCGGGTGGATCGGGTGCTGGCTGCGAAGGTGGCTGGTGGGGTGGTGCTGGATGAGGTGACGCGGGGGCGGGATCTGGCGGGTTTTGTGGTGTTTTCGTCGGCTGCGGGGGTGTTGGGGGGTCCGGGTCAGGGGGCGTATGCGGCGGGGAACGCGTTTGTGGATGCGTTGGTGTCGTGGCGGCGTGGCCGGGGGTTGCCGGGTGTGTCGTTGGGGTGGGGGTTGTGGGCGGAGCGTAGCGGGATCACCGGTGGGCTCGGTCAGGCCGACCTCGCCAGGTGGGAGCGCGCCGGGTTCGGGGCGCTCGACACCGAGGCCGCGCTGGATCTGTTCGACCGCGCTCTCGCGAGCCACGAGCCGGCCCTGCTGCCGCTCCGGCTCGACCTGGCCGCCGCCCGCGCTCATGCCGAGCCGCCGTCGCCGCTGCTCAGCGGACCCGCCCGCCCCGCGCGCCGGGATCACCGGGACCACCGCGAGGGCCTGCGGCGGCGCCTCGCCGGAATGGCCGCCGCCGAACGCGAACGCGTCCTCCTCGACCTGGTACGCACTCACGCCGCTGCCGCCCTCGGCCACTCCTCTCCCGCCGAGGTCGACCCTGACCGCGCATTCCGTGACCTGGGCTTCGACTCGCTCACCGCGGTCGAACTGCGCAACCGGCTGAACGCGGCGACCGGGCTCCGCCTGCCGGCCACGCTGGTCTTCGATCACCCCGCGCCGGCGGTGCTCGCCGCCCACCTGCTGGCCGAGCTGTCCGGCTCGCTCCCCGCCCGGGCGGTGGCCCGGGTTCGTACGGCTGTCGCGGACGATCCCGTCGTGATCGTGGGGATGGCGTGCCGGTTCCCGGGTGGGGTGTCGTCTCCGGAGGGGTTGTGGGATCTGGTGGTGTCGGGGCGGGACGCGGTGGGGGCGTTTCCGTCTGATCGGGGCTGGGATCTGGGGGCGTTGTTCGATGACGATCCCGGGCGGGCGGGGCGTTCGTATGCGCGTGAGGGGGGTTTCCTGTACGACGCGGCGTCCTTCGATGCCGGATTTTTCGGGATTTCGCCGCGTGAGGCGTTGGCGATGGATCCGCAGCAGCGGTTGCTGCTGGAGTCGTCGTGGGAGGCGTTCGAGCGGGCGGGGATCGATCCGGCCTCGGTGCGCGGCACCGACACCGGCGTCTTCATCGGAATGATGTACCACGACTATTCGGCCCGGCTGCACACCACCCCGGCCGAACTGGAAGGCCACATCGGCATCGGCAACTCCGGCAGCGTGGCCTCCGGCCGTCTGGCCTACACCTTCGGCCTTGAGGGGCCCGCCGTCACCGTCGACACCGCGTGCTCGTCGGCGCTCGTGGCCCTGCACCTGGCCGTACGGTCGCTGCGCTCGGGCGAGTGCTCGCTGGCGCTGGCCGGCGGCGTCGCCGTCATGGCCAAGCCGGACGCGTTCATCCAGTTCAGCAGGCAGCGCGGCCTGGCCGCCGATGGGCGGTGCAAGTCGTTCGCGGCCTCAGCCGACGGCACGGGCTGGGGCGAGGGCGTGGGTGTGCTGGTGGTGGAGCGGTTGTCGGACGCGCGTCGTCACGGGCATCGGGTGCTCGCGGTGGTGCGGGGCAGTGCGGTGAATCAGGACGGTGCGTCGAACGGGTTGACGGCGCCGAACGGTCCGTCGCAGGTGCGGGTGATCGGGCAGGCGCTGGCGAACGCCGGGCTGTCACCCGCTGACGTCGATGTGGTCGAGGCGCACGGCACGGGGACGACGCTCGGCGACCCGATCGAGGCGCAGGCGTTGCTGGCGACCTATGGGCGGGAGCGGGAGCGTCCGCTGCTGCTGGGGTCGATCAAGTCGAACATCGGGCATACGCAGGCGGCGGCGGGTGTGGCCGGTGTGATCAAGATGGTCGAGGCGATGCGGCGCGGGGTGGCGCCGAAGACGTTGCATGTGGATGCGCCGTCGCCGCATGTGGACTGGTCGTCGGGTGCGCTGGAGTTGCTGACCGAGGGTCGGGAGTGGCCGGAGGCCGGGCGGGTGCGGCGGTGCGCGGTGTCGTCGTTCGGCATCTCCGGCACCAACGCCCACGTCATCCTGGAACAGGCCCCGGCCGACGTGAACACGGTCGGGGAGGGCACGGCCGATGAGAGCGCCGCGCAGGAGGCCGCATCGGGACGGGCCCCCGCTGACGGTCCGCTGGTCTGGACGCTCTCGGCCAGAGACGAGGAGGCGCTGCGTGCCCAGGGGGAGCGGCTGCGCGCCCACCTGGACCGTCACCCCGAACTCGGCGTCGCCGACGTGGCGCACACCCTGGCCCGGGGCCGTACGGCGCTGGAGCACCGCGCCGCCGTGGTCGGCGCCGATCGGAGCGAGCTCGTCGCGGGACTCGCCGCCCTCGCGGAGGGCCGTGCCGCCTCGAACGTCGTCATCGGCTCGGCCACGCCGGGAACCGTCGCGTTCCTGTTCTCGGGGCAGGGGAGTCAGCGGGCCGGGATGGGTTTGGGGCTGGCGGAGCGGTTCCCGGTGTTCGCGCGGGTTTTCGATGAGGTGTGTGCCGGGCTGGACGCGCATCTGGATCGTCCGTTGCGTCAGGTGATCGCCGAGGGTGGTCTGCTGGATCGGACGGTGTACACGCAGGCGGGGTTGTTCGCGGTTCAGGTGGGGTTGTATCGGCTGGTCGAGTCGTGGGGTGTGCGGCCTGACGTGCTGGTGGGGCATTCGATCGGGGAGTTGGCGGCGGCGCATGTGGCCGGGGTGTTGTTGCTGTCGGATGCGTGCACGTTGGTGGCGGCGCGGGGGCGGTTGATGCAGGAGCTGCCCGCGGGTGGGGCGATGGTCGCGGTGGAGGCCGGTGAGGCCGAGGTGGTGCCGTTGCTGGGTGAGCGGGTGTCGATCGCGGCGTTCAACGGTCCGGGTTCGCTGGTGGTGTCGGGGGATGAGGATGACGTGGCCCGGGTCGCGGATCATTTCGCCGAACTCGGGCGGCGGACGCGGCGGTTGCGGGTGAGTCATGCGTTCCATTCGCCGCGGATGGAGCCGATGTTGGAGGCGTTCGCCGAGGTCGCGGAGACTCTGGAGTTTCGTGCGCCGGTGATTCCGGTGGTGTCGACGGTGACGGGTCGTGTGGCGGAGGGGGTGGATTCGCCGGGGTATTGGGTGCGGCAGGTGCGTGAGCCGGTGCGGTTCGCTCAGGCGGTGGAGGCGCTGGGTGAGGGTGTCACGCTGGTGGAGGTCGGGCCGGATGGTGTGCTGGCCGGGATGGTGCCCGACCACCCTGTGGTGGCGTTGCTGCGGCGGGGTCGGGATGAGCCGCGTACGTTGCTGACCGCGCTCGGTGAGCTGCACACCCGCGGCGTGGACGTCGACTGGCCGGAGGTCTTTCCGGGCCGGGTGGTCGATCTGCCGACCTATGCCTTCCGGCGTCGCCGGTATTGGCTGGATGCGCCTCCGGGTGCCGATGCGGCGGGGTTGGGGCTGTCTCCGGCCGGGCATCCGCTGCTGGGGGCGGCGGTGACGCTGGCCGATGGCGATGGTCTGCTGTTCACCGGCAGGTTGTCCCCGGACGCTCACCCCTGGCTCGCCGACCACACCATCGCCGGCATGGCGGTCGTACCGGGCACGGTTGCGGCCGATCTGGCCTGGCACGCCGCCGAGCAGGCCGGATGCGCCGCGATCGACGAGCTGGTCCTGCACGCCCCGCTGGTCCTCCCGCCGACCGGCGGCCTGCGGGTGCAGGTGCGGGTGTCCGGCCCGGATGCGGCGGGGCGGCGCGAGCTGACCGTCCACGCCCGCGACGACGACGAGCGACCCTGGACACGGCACGTCAGCGGCACGCTGTCCGCGGCATCCGCCGCCCCTTCCCCGGTCGTCGGCGAGTGGCCGCCTCCGGGCGAACCGGTGGACCTAAACCGGTTGTACGCGGATCTGGCCGCGGCCGGCCTGGACTACGGCCCGGCGTTCCACGGGCTGGTCAGGGCGTGGCGCGACGGCGACGACACGTACGGCGAGCTGGTGCTGCCCGAGGAACTCCACGCGGACGCCGCCCGCTACGCCCTGCACCCCGCCCTCCTCGACGCCGCGCTGCACCTGCTCTCGGCGACGGGCACCGAGGCGGCGCTGGTGCCGTTCTCCTGGCGGGACGCCCACCGCCACGCGCCCGCCCCGTCGCGTCTGCGCGTACGCGTCTCCCCCGCCGGTGACGAGGGCGCCGCGATCCTGATCACCGACGAGGCCGGACGGCCCGTCGTCACCGCCGGATCCCTGACCCTGCGCCCGCTCGACCCGGCCGACCTTCGGGCGGCGGGCGCGTCGGTTCGTGACGCGCTCTTCGACATCGAGTGGATCCCCCTGAACGCCGGGCCGTCCAACCCGGCGTCCACCCCGAGCTTGGCGGTGCTCGGCACGGCAGGACGGAATCTCGCCGAGACGCTGGACGCGGCCTGCCACCCGGACCTCGACGCCCTGGCCGAGGCCGGTGTGCCGGACGTCGTGCTCCTCCCGGTCGAGACGGCGGGAGACCCGGCGGCAACGGCGAGCACCGCGACCGCTTCCGTACTCGCCGCCCTGCGGCGCTGGCCGGCCGACGCCCGGTTCTCCGCCGCCCGCCTCGTCGTCGTGACCCGCGGCGCTTTCCCGTCCGGTACGGACCCGGCGGCCGCGGCGGTCTGGGGGCTGGTGCGCGCGGCCCAGTCGGAGCATCCCGGCCGGTTCGTGCTCGCCGACCTCGGCGACACCGCCGCCGCGCGACTCCTCCCGGTCGCCCTGGCCACCGATGAACCCCAGATCGCGATCGGCGCGGGGGTCTTTCTCGCGCCGAGACTGACCAGGTTCGCCCCACGTGACGAGCCGCAGCCGAGGGCGGTGGAGTGGCGGTCCGAAGGCACGGTGCTCATCACCGGAGGCACCGGCACGCTGGGCGGCCTCCTGGCGCGGCATCTCGTGACCGAGCACGGTGTGCGCGACCTGCTGCTCGTGGGAAGGCGGGGCCCGGAGGCGCCGGGGGCCGCCGACCTGGCCCGCGAGCTGACCGAGCTGGGCGCGCGCGTACGCGTCGCGGCCGTGGACGTCGCCGACCGTGATGCGCTGGGCGCCCTCCTGGCCTCGATGGAACGCCCGCTGACCGCGGTCGTGCACGCGGCCGGGATCACCGACGACGCGCTGGTCGAGTCGCTCACCGCGGAGCGCGTCGAGCCGGTGCTGCGGGCGAAGGCCGGGGCCGCGTGGCATCTGCATGAGCTGACCCGCGACCACGACCTGTCCGCCTTCGTGCTGTTCTCCTCGGCCGCCGGCACCCTGGGCAGCCCGGGACAGGCGAACTACGCGGCGGCGAACGCGTTCCTCGACGCGCTGGCCCGCCGTCGCGCCGAGGAGGGCCGGCCGGCGACCTCGCTGGCGTGGGGACTGTGGGCGGAGGCCAGCGGCATCACCGGTCGCCTGGACGAGGCCGACCACGCGCGCATGGCCAGGCACGGCACGCTTCCCCTCGCCACCGCGGACGCACTGGCCCTGTTCGACGCCGTGCTCGCCGACGGCCGTCCGGTGGCGGTGCCGCTCCGCCTCGACCTCGGCGCGCTGCGCGCGCGGCCCGGCGAGACGCCGCCGCTGCTGCGCGGTCTCCTACCCGCCCCCGCCGGCCGTACGGCGCCTTCCCCCGCCGGTACGGCGTCCGCCGCCGACGGGCCGAGCGGTCCGACGCTGCCCGAACGGCTGGCCGCCCTGTCCGACGACGAGGCGACCGCGGTCCTCCACGAGGTGGTGCGCAGGCACGTCGCCGTGGTGCTGGCCCACACCGCGGCCGACACGGTCGACCCCGACCGTCCGTTCAAGGACCTCGGCTTCGATTCGCTCTCGGGCGTCGAGCTGCGCAACCGGCTGCGCGACGACACCGGCCTGGATCTGCCCGCCGCCCTCGTCTTCGACTACCCCACGCCGGAGGTGCTCGTCGGCCATCTGCTCGAGTCGCTCCGACGTGACGCGCCCCCCGTGCCCGGTGCGCCCGACCCGACCGGCGAGGCGCTGGACCGGCTGGAGGACAGCCTGGCGGCTGAGCCGCCCGATGAGGCGGAGCGCGACCGGATCGTCACGCGGCTGCGCGCGCTGCTGTCGCGGCTGACGCCGGAAAAGGAAGCCGATCTGGCCGCCGCCAGTGACGACGAACTCTTCGACCTCGTAGAGAACCTGGGGAGCTGACGACAGGATGCCGAACGCCAACGAGGAGAAGCTTCGCGAATACCTCAGGCGGGCGATCGCCGAGGCCCAGGACGCCCAGCGGCGGCTGCGCGAGCTCGAGGAGGCGGACCGCGAGCCGATCGCCATCGTGGGGATGGCGTGCCGGTTTCCAGGTGGGGTGTCGTCTCCGGAGGAGCTGTGGGAGCTGGTCGCCGGGGGACGCGACGCCATTTCGGAGTTCCCCGCCGACCGCGGCTGGGATCTCGCCAAGCTCCACGACCCCGACGCCGGCCGGCCCGGCACCTCCTCCACCCGCTTCGGCTGCTTCCTGCACGACGCGGCCGATTTCGACGCGGACTTCTTCGGGATCTCGCCGCGTGAGGCGCTGGCCATGAATCCCCAGCAGCGGCTGCTGCTGGAGACGTCGTGGGAGGCGTTCGAGCGGGCCGGCATCGATCCGACCTCGCTGCGCGGCAGCCGTACCGGCGTCTTCGCCGGGCTGATGTACCACGACTACCACTCCCGGCTGCACGAGGTGCCCGAGGAGGTGGAGGGCTTCATCGGCAACGGCAACGCCGGGAGCGTCGCGACGGGGCGGGTCGCCTACACCTTCGGTCTGGAGGGGCCCGCCGTCACCGTCGACACCGCGTGCTCGTCCTCGCTCGTCGCGCTGCACCTCGCCATCCAGTCGCTGCGCCGCCGGGAGTGCACGCTCGCCCTGGTCGGCGGGGTGACCGTGATGGCCTCGCCCAACACCTTCGTGGAGTTCAGCAGGCAGCGCGGCCTGGCCGCCGATGGGCGGTGCAAGTCGTTCGCGGCCTCAGCCGACGGCACGGGCTGGGGTGAGGGCGTGGGTGTGCTGGTGGTGGAGCGCCTGTCGGACGCACGCGACAACGGGCATCGGGTGCTCGCGGTGGTGCGGGGCAGTGCGGTGAATCAGGACGGTGCGTCGAACGGGTTGACGGCGCCGAATGGTCCGTCGCAGGTGCGGGTGATCGGTCAGGCGCTGGCGAACGCGGGGCTGTCGCCGGTGGACGTGGATGTGGTGGAGGCGCACGGCACGGGGACGACGCTGGGCGACCCGATCGAGGCGGGGGCGCTGGCCGGTGCGTACGGCCCGGGGCGGGAGCGTCCGCTGCTGCTGGGGTCGATCAAGTCGAACATCGGGCACGCGCAGGCGGCCGCCGGTGTGGCCGGTGTGATCAAGATGGTGGAGGCGTTGCGGCACGGGGTGGTGCCGCCGTCGTTGCATGTGGATGCGCCGTCGCCGCATGTGGACTGGTCGTCGGGTGTGCTGGAGCTGGTGACCGAGGGTCGGGAGTGGCCGGAGGCCGGGCGGGTGCGGCGGTGCGGGGTGTCGTCGTTCGGCATCTCCGGCACCAACGCCCACGTCATCCTGGAGCAGGCCCCGGCCGATGAGGAGCAGGAGCAGGAGCAGGAGCAGGAGCGGGACCGCGGCGCGGGTGCCGAAGGCCCCGTGGTCTGGACGCTGTCGGCCAGAGGCGAGGACGCGCTGCGCGCGCAGGCCGCCCGCCTCGCGACGGACGTCGGCGACGCCGATGTGCGCGACGTCGCACACTCCCTGGCCACCACGCGCGCGGCCCTGTCCCACCGCGCCGCCGTGGTCGGCGCCGATCGGAGCGAGCTCGTCGCGGGGCTCACCGCTCTGTCCCGGGGCGAAACCCCTCCCGGTGTCGTCCGGGGCGCCCCGGTCAGGGGCAGGGTGGCGTTCCTGTTCTCGGGGCAGGGGAGTCAGCGGGCCGGGATGGGTTTGGGGTTGGCGGAGCGGTTCCCGGTGTTCGCGCGGGTTTTCGATGAGGTGTGTGCCGGGCTGGACGCGCATTTGGATCGTCCGTTGCGTCAGGTGATCGCCGAGGGTGGTCTGCTGGATCGGACGGTGTACGCGCAGGCGGGGTTGTTCGCGGTTCAGGTGGGGTTGTATCGGCTGGTCGAGTCGTGGGGTGTGCGGCCTGACGTGCTGGTGGGGCATTCGATCGGGGAGTTGGCGGCGGCGCATGTGGCCGGGGTGTTGTCGCTGTCGGATGCGTGCACGTTGGTGGCGGCGCGGGGGCGGTTGATGCAGGAGCTGCCCGCGGGTGGGGCGATGGTCGCGGTGGAGGCCGGTGAGGCCGAGGTGGTGCCGTTGCTGGGTGAGCGGGTGTCGATCGCGGCGTTCAACGGTCCGGGTTCGCTGGTGGTCTCGGGGGATGAGGATGACGTGGCCCGGGTCGCGGATCATTTCGCCGAACTCGGGCGGCGGACGCGGCGGTTGCGGGTGAGTCATGCGTTCCATTCGCCGCGGATGGAGCCGATGTTGGAGGCGTTCGCCGAGGTCGCGGAGACTCTGGAGTTTCGTGCGCCGGTGATTCCGGTGGTGTCGACGGTGACGGGTCGTGCGGCGGAGGGGGTGGATTCGCCGGGGTATTGGGTGCGGCAGGTGCGTGAGCCGGTGCGGTTCGCTCAGGCGGTGGAGGCGCTGGGTGAGGGTGTCACGCTGGTGGAGGTCGGGCCGGATGGTGTGCTGGCCGGGATGGTGCCCGACCACCCTGTGGTGGCGTTGCTGCGGCGGGGTCGGGATGAGCCGCGTACGTTGCTGACCGCGCTCGGTGAGCTGCACACCCGCGGCGTGGACGTCGACTGGCCGGAGGTCTTTCCGGGCCGGGTGGTCGATCTGCCGACCTATGCCTTCCGGCGTCGCCGGTATTGGCTGGACGCGCCTCCGGGTGCCGATGCGGCGGGGTTGGGGCTGTCTCCTGCCGGGCATCCGCTGCTGGGGGCGGCGGTGACGCTGGCCGATGGCGATGGTCTGCTGTTCACCGGCAGGTTGTCCCCGGACGCCCATCCCTGGCTCGCCGACCACACCATCGCCGGGACCCCTCTCCTCCCCGGCGCGGCCTTCGTCGAGCTGGCCGTACGCGCGGCCGACCACGTCGGCTGCGACCGCGTCGAGGAGCTCACCGTCGAGACGCCGCTCGCCCTGCCCGAGCACGACGCGCTGTCCGTGCAGCTCCTCGTCGGTCCGGCTGACGAGACCGGCAGGCGTACGCTCGGCGTCTATTCGAGCGCGTCCGGCGAGGAATGGACGCGGCACGCGAGCGGAGTGCTCGCCACCGGCCCGGCCGTCTCCTCTCCGGTCGTCGGCGAGTGGCCGCCTCCGGGGGCCGACCCCGTGCCGCTCGACGGCCGTTACGACGATCTCGCGGAGGCGGGGCTCGGGTACGGCCCGGCGTTCCGGGGGCTGCGCGCCGTGTGGCGGTCCGGCGCCGACGTCTACGCGGAGGTGGCCCTCCCCGAGGCGGTCGCCGCGGACGCCGGGGCGTACGGACTGCATCCGGCGCTGCTGGACGCGACCCTGCACGCCCTCGCGGTGGCCGCCGCCCCCGGCGGCCCGGACGAGGCGGCACGGTCAGGCGAGGCCGTGCGGCTTCCGTTCTCCTGGTCGGGGGTGACATTGCACGCGTCGGCCGCCTCCGCCCTGCGGGTCCGGCTGTCGCCCGCCGGTCCCGACGCGGTGTCGATCACTGCGGCCGACCCCACCGGCCGGTCCGTCGTCACCGTCGAGTCCCTGGTCCTGCGGCCCCTCGCGCGGGCGACCGGCGCCGCCCACGACGACTCCCTGTTCCGGGTCGAGTGGACGCCCACGCCCGCCGACCTCGGCACGGCCCCGGTCCCCGGCGTCTCCGTCGCGTACTGCGGCCCGCTCGCTGAGGAGGCCGGTGACCTCGCCGAGGCGGCCCGCCTCTCGGTGCACAGGGCGCTCGGCGCCGTACGCGACTGGCTGGCACAGGACCATGCCGAGGGCGACCGCCTGGTGGTCGTGACCTCCGGGGCGGTGTCGGCCGCGCCCGGAGACGCGGCCCCCGACCCGGCGGCGGCCGCCGTGTGGGGTCTGGTCCGCTGCGCCCAGGCCGAGCACCCGGACCGCATCTTCCTGGTCGACATCGACGACCGGGACGCCTGGACGGCCGGGGCGCGCGGTGACATGCCCGTCCGGTCGCCGCTGCCCGTCGGCGCCGCTGAGCCGCAGCTCGCGATACGTGCCGGTACGGCGTACGCGCCGAGACTGGCCCGCGTCTCCGCCGGTCCCGGGCTGATCCCGCCGGCCGGAGCGCAGGACTGGCGGCTGGAGGCGCCGGTGAAGGGCACCCTCGACGGGCTCGTCCTGGCCGCGGCGCCCGCCCGGGAACGGCTCGCGGCCGGTGAGGTACGCGTCCGGGTGCGGGCGGCGGGGGTCAACTTCAGGGACGTGCTGATCACCCTGGGCCTCTACCCGGAGGACGTACCGCTCGGCGGCGAGGGCGCGGGGATCGTCACCGAGGTCGGCCCGGGGGTGACCGGGCTCGCACCGGGAGACCGCGTGTTCGGCCTGTTCTCCGGCGCGTTCGGCCCGACGGCGGTCGCGGATCACCGGGTGCTCGCCCGCATGCCGGACGGATGGACGTTCGAGGAGGCGGCGGCCGTGCCGATCGCCTACCTCACCGCCTACTACGGGCTCGTGGAGCTGGGCGGGCTGCGGCCGGGGGAGAAGGTGCTGGTGCACGCGGCCACGGGCGGCGTCGGCACCGCCGCCGTCCAGCTCGCCCGGCATCTCGGCGCCGAGGTCTTCGCCACCGCGAGCCCCGCCAAGTGGGACGCGCTGCGCGCCCTCGGCGTGGACGACGCGCACATCTCCTCCTCGCGCACGCTGGAGTTCGCCGAGCGGTTCGCCGGCGGGGTGGACGTGGTGCTGAACTCGCTCACCGGGGAGTTCCTCGACGCCTCGTTCGGCCTGCTGCGGCCGGGCGGCAGGTTCCTGGAGATGGGCAAGACCGACCTGCGCGACCCGGCTGACCACCCCGGGGTGACGTACCTGCCGTTCGACCTGATGCGGGCCGACCCCGGGCTGGTCCGGCGGATGCTCGCCGGCCTGCTCGACCTGTTCGCTTCCGGCGCGCTCGGCCTGCCGCCCCTCACCACCTGGGACGTGCGCCGCGCTCCGGAGGCGTTCCGCCATCTCAGCCAGGCCAGGCACATCGGGAAGGTCGTCCTGACCGTGCCCCGGCCCCTCTGGGACCCGGAGGGCACCGTACTGATCACCGGTGGTACGGGGACGTTGGGGCGGTTGGTGGCGCGTCATCTGGTGGTGGCGTGTGGGGTGCGGGATGTGGTGTTGGTGTCGCGGGGTGGGGGTTCCGCGGGTGTGGTGGGGGAGTTGTCCGCGTTGGGGGCGCGGGTGCGGGTGGTCGCCGCTGATGTGGCCGATCGGGGGGCGATGGCGGCGTTGGTGGGGTCGTTGGATGGGTTGTCGGTGGTGGTGCATGCGGCGGGGGTGGTGGAGGACGGTCTGGTCGCTGGGTTGGATGCGGGGCGGGTGGATCGGGTGCTGGCTGCGAAGGTGGCTGGTGGGGTGGTGCTGGATGAGGTGACGCGGGGGCGGGATCTGGCGGGTTTTGTGGTGTTTTCGTCGGCTGCGGGGGTGTTGGGGGGTCCGGGTCAGGGGGCGTATGCGGCGGGGAACGCGTTTGTGGATGCGTTGGTGTCGTGGCGGCGTGGCCGGGGGTTGCCGGGTGTGTCGTTGGGGTGGGGGTTGTGGGCGGAGCGTAGCGGGATCACCGGTGGGCTCGGCCAGGCCGACCTCGCCAGGATGGCCCGCTCCGGCGTACGGCCGCTCTCCACCGAGCACGCGCTCGAGCTGTTCGACACGGCCCTCGCGGCCGACGAACCCGTGCAGGTGCCCATCCACCTCGACATGACGGCCTTCCGCGGCGGCCGGGCTCCCGTCCCCGCGCTGCTGCGCGGCCTGGTCAGGGCCCCGGCCGCCCGCGCCGTCGCACGTTCCGCTCCCGCGTCCGAGAGTTCGTACGCGCGGCGGCTCGCCGAGATGCCGGAGGCCGACCGCGATCACGCGCTCCTCGACCTGGTGCGTGGCCACGCCGCGGCCGTCCTCGGCCACGCGACCCCGGACGCCGTCGCGGCCGACCGCCCGTTCAAGGAGCTCGGCTTCGACTCGCTCACGGGAGTCGAGTTCCGCAACCGGCTGGGTGAGGCGATCGGGCTCCGCCTGCCCGCGACGCTCACCTTCGATCACCCCACCCCCGCCGTGCTCGCCGCGCACCTGGGCCGCGAACTGCTCGGACGACCCGATGCGCCGCTCTCCCCCGCCCCGGTTCGTACGGCTGTCGCCGACGATCCCGTCGTGATCGTGGGGATGGCGTGCCGGTTCCCGGGTGGGGTGTCGTCGCCTGAGGGGTTGTGGGATCTGGTGGTGTCGGGGCGGGACGCGGTGGGGGCGTTTCCGTCGGATCGGGGCTGGGATCTGGGGGCGTTGTTCGATGACGATCCCGGGCGGGCGGGGCGTTCGTACGCGCGTGAGGGGGGTTTCCTGTACGACGCGGCGTCCTTCGATGCCGGATTTTTCGGGATTTCGCCGCGTGAGGCGTTGGCGATGGATCCGCAGCAGCGGTTGCTGCTGGAGTCGTCGTGGGAGGCGTTCGAGCGGGCGGGGATCGATCCGGCCTCGGTGCGCGGCACCGACACCGGCGTCTTCATCGGCGGCATGTACCAGGAGTACGGCCCGCGTTACGACCAGCCGGTGAGGGGCGCCGACGGCTATCTGCTGACCGGTGGCGCCGCCAGCGTGATGTCCGGACGGCTGGCGTACTCGTTCGGGCTGGAGGGGCCCGCCGTCACCGTCGACACCGCGTGCTCGTCCTCGCTGGTGGCCCTGCACCTGGCGGGGCAGTCGCTGCGCCGCGGCGAGTGCTCGATGGCCCTGGTCGGCGGGGTGACCGTGATGGCCTCGCCCGGTGTCTTCGTGGAGTTCAGCAGGCAGCGCGGCCTTGCCTCCGATGGGCGGTGCAAGTCGTTCGCGGCCTCAGCGGATGGCACGGGCTGGGGCGAGGGCGTGGGTGTGCTGGTGGTGGAGCGGTTGTCGGATGCGCGTCGTCACGGGCATCGGGTGCTCGCGGTGGTGCGGGGCAGTGCGGTGAATCAGGACGGTGCGTCGAATGGTTTGACTGCGCCGAATGGTCCGTCGCAGGTGCGGGTGATCGGTCAGGCGCTGGCGAACGCGGGGCTGTCGCCGGTGGACGTGGATGTGGTGGAGGCGCACGGCACGGGGACGACGCTGGGTGATCCGATCGAGGCGCAGGCGTTGCTGGCGACCTATGGGCGGGGGCGGGAGCGTCCGCTGCTGCTGGGGTCGATCAAGTCGAACATCGGGCATACGCAGGCGGCGGCGGGTGTGGCCGGTGTGATCAAGATGGTGGAGGCGATGCGGCGCGGGGTGGCGCCGAAGACGTTGCATGTGGATGCGCCGTCGCCGCATGTGGACTGGTCGTCGGGTGTGCTGGAGTTGCTGACCGAGGGTCGGGAGTGGCCGGAGGCCGGGCGGGTGCGGCGGTGCGCGGTGTCGTCGTTCGGCATCTCCGGCACCAACGCCCACGTCATCCTGGAGCAGGCCCCGGCCGATGAGGAGGCGCCCGCGCCGTCTGCCGACCCGGGCCCTGCCGCGCTGCCCGCGCCGCCCGTGGTGCTTTCGGCCAGGACCGAACGGGGACTGCGCGACCAGGCCGCCGGCATCGCTGCGTACGTGCGCGAGCACGGGGACGTGCCGCTGCGCGACGTGGCGTACTCGGCGGCACTGCGCCCGGATTTCGACCACCGCGCGGTCGTCGTGGCCGCCGACCGTACAGAGCTCCTCACCAAGCTGGACCGCCTCACGCCCTCGGCCTCCGCTGTCAGGGGCAGGGTGGCGTTCCTGTTCTCGGGGCAGGGGAGTCAGCGGGCCGGGATGGGTTTGGGGCTGGCGGGGCGGTTCCCGGTGTTCGCGCGGGTTTTCGATGAGGTGTGTGCCGGGCTGGACGCGCATTTGGATCGTCCGTTGCGTCAGGTGATCGCCGAGGGTGGTCTGCTGGATCGGACGGTGTACGCGCAGGCGGGGTTGTTCGCGGTTCAGGTGGGGTTGTATCGGCTGGTCGAGTCGTGGGGTGTGCGGCCTGACGTGCTGGTGGGGCATTCGATCGGGGAGTTGGCGGCGGCGCATGTGGCCGGGGTGTTGTCGCTGTCGGATGCGTGCGTGTTGGTGGCGGCGCGGGGGCGGTTGATGCAGGAGCTGCCCGCGGGTGGGGCGATGGTCGCGGTGGAGGCCGGTGAGGCCGAGGTGGTGCCGTTGCTGGGTGAGCGGGTGTCGATCGCGGCGTTCAACGGTCCGGGTTCGCTGGTGGTGTCGGGGGATGAGGATGATGTGGCCCGGGTCGCGGATCATTTCGCCGTGTTGGGGCGGCGGACGCGGCGGTTGCGGGTGAGTCATGCGTTCCATTCGCCGCGGATGGAGCCGATGTTGGAGGCGTTCGCCGAGGTCGCGGAGACTCTGGAGTTCCGTGCGCCGGTGATTCCGGTGGTGTCGACGGTGACGGGTCGTGCGGCGGAGGGGGTGGATTCGCCGGGGTATTGGGTGCGGCAGGTGCGTGAGCCGGTGCGGTTCGCTCAGGCGGTGGAGGCGCTGGGTGAGGGTGTCACGCTGGTGGAGGTCGGGCCGGATGGTGTGCTGGCCGGGATGGTGCCCGACCACCCGGTGGTGGCGTTGCTGCGGCGGGATCGGGATGAGCCGCGTACGTTGCTGACCGCGCTCGGTGAGCTGCACACCCGCGGCGTGGACGTCGACTGGCGGGCGATGCTGTCCGGCAGGCTCGTCGAGCTGCCCACGTACCCGTTCGAGCACGAGCACTACTGGCTGCCTCGGGCCTCCGGCGGGGACGCGGCCGGGCTGGGGCTGTCCCCGGCCGGGCATCCGCTGCTCGGGGCGACGATGACCCCGGCCGACGGCGACGGCGGGCTCGTCTTCACCGGAAGGCTGTCCACGCGGACCCACCCCTGGCTCGCCGACCACGTGGTCGCCGGCGTGGTGGTCGTCCCGGCCGCGGTCTTCGCCGAGCTGGTACGGCACGCGGCCGAGCACGTCGGCGGCGCCGGCATCGGCGAGATCACCTTCGAATCCCCGCTTGTGCTCCCCGACGGCGGGGAGGCGGCGCTCCAGGTCCTGGCCTCGCCCGACGGGCGTACGGTGACCGTGCACACCCGGTTCGACGACGGGCCGTGGACGCGGCACGCCACGGCCACGCTCTCCACCGGCCGGTCGGTCCCCGGCGACCTGCCCGACCTGCTGGACCTGGCCGAGTGGCCGCCGCCGGGTGAGCCGGCCGACGTGGCGGAGCTGTACGACGATCTGGCCGCGGCGGGTCTCGGCTACGGGCCGGCGTTCCGCAACCTGCGGGCCGCCTGGCGGGACGGAGATCGCGTCTACGCCGAGGTGGCCCTGCCCGAGCGGCTCCACTCCGACGCCGAAGGATTCGCACTCCACCCGGCCCTCCTCGACGCCGCCCTGCACGCGGCGGGAATCGGCGCGGCGCCGGAGGCCCGCGTCCCGTTCACGATGTCGGGAGTCCGGGTGCACGTGCCGGGGGCGACGGTCCTGCGTGCCCGGCTCACTCCGCTCGGGCCCGACTCGCTGTCCCTCGTGCTGGCCGACACCTCCGGACGCACCGTCGCCACCGTCGACGCGCTGACCTTCCGCCCGATCCCGGCCGGAGACCCGGCCGGGGTCGGCCGGCACCTGTTCCGGGTCGAGTGGACCGAGCTGCCGGCGCCCGAGGCCGCGCCCGCCCCCCGCCTGGCCGTCCTGGGCGGGCCGTACGCCGGGGTGGACGCACCGGCGTACCCGGACCTGGCGGCCTTACCCGACGGCGACGCCGCCCCCGACGTGGTGCTCGTCCCCTTCCCGCCAGAACCCGCCGGCACCGAAGCCGACACCAGCACCGATGCCGATGCCGACACGGCCGGGGCCGTGCGCCGCGCCGCCGAGCGGGCGCTGACCCTGGCGCAGGAGTGGACGGCCTCCGGCCGCCTGCCGGAGGCCCGCCTCGCCCTGATCACCAGGGGCGCGGTGGCGACCGGCCCCGGGGACTCGGCCGGTCCCGAGCCGGCCGGCGCCGCGGTCTGGGGACTCATCGGGTCCGCCCAGTCGGAGCACCCGGGCCGCTTCCTCCTGGTCGATCTCGACGGAAGCGCCGAGTCGTACCGGAGGCTCGACCACGTGCTGGCCTCCGGCGAACCACGGGTGGCCGTGCGCGAGGGGAGGCCGCTGGCCCCGCGCCTGGCCCGCGCCGCACTCCCGGCCGGGGATCCGCGCACCGCCGGGCCCGCGTACGACCCGGAGGGAACGGTTCTGGTCACCGGCGGCACCGGGGCCCTCGGCCGCCTGCTGGCCCGTCACCTCGTGCGCGAGCACGGCGTACGTCACCTGCTGCTCGCCGGCCGGCGCGGGCCGCAGGCCCCGGGGGCCGCCGAGCTGCGGGCCGAGCTGTCCGAGGCCCGGGTGACCGTCGCCGCGTGCGACGTGTCCGACCGCGCGAGCGTCGCCGCCCTGCTGGCCGGGATCGACCCCGCCCATCCGCTCACCGCGGTGGTGCACGCGGCGGGCGTGCTGGACGACGGCCTGCTCGACGCGCTCACCCCCGAACGGCTCGCCGCCGTGCTGGCGCCCAAGGCGGAAGCGGCGCTGCACCTGCACGAGCTGACCCGGGACCTTCCGCTGCTGTCGTTCACCCTGTTCTCCTCGGCCGCCGCCACTTTCGGTGCGCCCGGCCAGGCCAACTACGCGGCGGCCAACGCGGTCCTGGACGCCCTCGCCCGGCGTCGCCGGGCGGACGGTCTGCCCGCGACCTCCCTCGCCTGGGGCCTGTGGGAGCTGGAGACCGGCATGGCGGGCGCGGCGCGCCGCGGGATTCCCGCGTTGACGGCGCAGGAGGGGCTGGCGCTGTTCGACGCGGTGTCGGGCATGGTGTCCGGGCCGGCGGAGGACGCCGTGCTGCTGCCGATGCGCCTGGACCTCGCCGCCGCCGGCGCCGGGCCCGTGCCGCCGCTGTTGGCGGGCCTCGTACGCACGGGCCTCCTTCGCCCAGGCCGCGCCCCCGCGGCGGGCGGCGCCGAGCTGCCCCGCCGTCTGGCCGGCCGGACGGACTCAGAGAGGGCCCGGATCACCCTGGACGCCGTACGCGCCCAGGTGGCCGCGGTGCTCGGTCACCGCGGGTTCGAGGCCGTGCCGCCCACGGCGAGCTTCACCGAGCTGGGCCTGGACTCCCTCACGGCCGTCGAGCTGCGCAACGGGCTGGCCACGCTCACCGGCGCCCGGCTGCCCGCCACACTCGTGTTCGATCACCCCACGCCGTCGGCCCTCGCCGAACACCTGCTCCGGGAGGTCCTGGCCCCGGCGAAGGACCCCGTCCGGGTGGCTCCCGTCCCGGCGGCACCGCGCCAGGGGGGACCGGCCGCCGACGAGCCGATCGCCATCGTGGCGATGGGGTGCCGCTACCCGGGCGGCGTACGCTCCCCCGAGGACCTGTGGGACCTGGTGGCCTCGGGCGGCGACGGCATCTCCCTGTTCCCCGCCGACCGAGGCTGGGACCTGGAGACGTTGTACGACCCCGACCCCGACCACCCCGGCACCAGCTACGCACGCGAGGGCGGCTTCCTCTACGACGCCGATCGGTTCGACGCCGACCTGTTCGGCATCGGTCCCCGCGAGGCGCTGGCCATGGACCCCCAGCAGCGGCTCCTGCTCGAAGTCACCTGGGAGACCTTCGAACGCGCCGGGCTCGACCCGACCGCGGTACGGGGCAGCGACACCGGGGTCTTCGTCGGCGTGATGTACCACGACTACGCGGCCCTGCTGCCCGCCGTACCACGCGAACTGGAGGGCTACGTCGGCACCGGCACGGCGGGCAGCGTCGCCTCCGGGCGCCTCGCGTACGCCTTCGGGCTGGAAGGGCCGGCGGTCACCGTGGACACGGCCTGCTCGTCCTCCCTGGTCGCCCTGCACCTGGCGGCGCAGGCGCTGCGGCGCGGCGAGTGCTCGATGGCGCTGGCGGGCGGAGTGACCGTGATGGCCACGCCGGGCACCTTCGTGGAGTTCAGCAGGCAGCGCGGCCTGGCGCCGGACGGCCGGTGCAAGTCGTTCGCCGCCTCGGCCGACGGCACCGGGTGGAGCGAGGGAGTGGGCCTGCTGCTGCTGGAGCGGCTGGCCGACGCCCGTCGCAACGGGCACCGCGTGCTCGCCGTCGTCCGGGGGAGCGCGGTCAACCAGGACGGCGCCTCCAACGGCCTCACCGCCCCCAACGGACCCTCCCAGCAGCGGGTCATCCGCCGGGCACTCGCCGATGCCCGCCTGGACCCCGCCGACGTGGACGCGGTGGAGGGGCACGGCACCGGCACCGCCTTGGGCGACCCGATCGAGGCGCAGGCCCTGCTCGCCACCTACGGCCGCGACCGCGAGCGCCCGCTGTGGCTGGGCTCGGTCAAGTCGAACATCGGCCACACCCAGGCCGCTGCCGGGGCCGCCGGAGTGATCAAAATGGTGCAGGCGATGCGGCGCGGCACGTTGCCGCGCACCCTGCACGTGGACGAGCCGACCCCGCACGTCGACTGGGCGGCCGGGGCGGTTTCCCTGCTGACCGAGCCCGTGCCCTGGCCCGAGACCGGCGGCCCGCGGCGGGCGGCGATCTCCTCCTTCGGCATCAGCGGCACCAACGCCCACGTGATCCTGGAGGCAGCGCCGGCGGAGGACCCGGCGACGGCGCCCCAGCCGGATCAGGAGGAGCCGCCGCGCCCGCTGCCGTGGGTGCTTTCCGGCCAGAGCGAGGCCGCCCTGCGTGAGCAGGCCGACCGGCTGCTGGCCCGCCTGGAGGCCGGCCCGGCGTCCGACCCGGCGGGCATCGGCCACGCCCTGGCCGTCACCCGGGCGACCCTCGAACGCCGCGCCGTCGTGGTGGCCACCGGCCGCGCGGGCTTCGCCGGCGGGCTGGCCGCGCTGGCGCGGGGCGAGGCGGCGGCCGGGGTGGTGCGGGGGACGGCGGGACCCGACACGGGAGCGGTGTTCGTCTTCCCCGGCCAGGGCTCGCAGTGGCTCGGCATGGGAGCCGCGCTGCTCGACGGCGAACCGGTGTTCGCCGAGCGGATCGCGGAGTGCGCCGAGGCGCTCGCGCCGTACGTGGACTGGTCGCTGGAGGACGTCCTGCGCGGACGTGCCCCGGCGGACCTGGACCGGGTGGACGTCGTGCAGCCCGCGCTGTGGGCCATGATGGTCGCGCTGGCCGATCTGTGGCGTTCG